>NZ_JBNDHZ010000038.1:0-44384 GCF_056755355.1 Luteibacter sp. HAY1-4A | reverse complement strand
CCCCCCCCCCCCCCCCCCCCCCCCCGCTTCCCACATAGGTTCGGCGGTCAGACGACCGATTCGCCGTTCACCGAGATCTCGACGTCGATGTTGCCGCGGGTGGCGTGCGAGTAAGGGCAGACATCCTCATGCGCGGTCTTGACGATGGCCTTTGCCGTTTCGTTGTCCACGTTCGGCAAGGAAACCTCCAGCTTCGCCCGGATCGCGAAGCCCGAACCCTCACGGGGGCCGATGCTGACACTGCTGTCGACGTGAGCGCCCTTTACATCAGCCTTCTTTTGGCCAGCTACGAAACGCACAGCGCCCTCAAAGCAGGCGGCGTAACCGACCGCAAAGAGCTGTTCGGGATTGGAGCCACCGCCCTGGCCACCCATCTCCTTCGGAAGATGCAGTTGGAGGTCGATCGTCCCGTCGGGCTGTTTGTTGCTGTCCGTGCTCTGGCCGTGACCCTCGCGGCCGCCTTCGACGTGACCATGAGCCGTGTAGAGAACCTTCTGAATCTTCGAGATGTTGCTCATTTCGGATGTCCTTGGATCAGGGGAGGGAATCAGTTCAGAACGCGCCGGCCATAGGCGAAGTTCTCTTTCCAGTAGGCACCTTCGAGATCGTCCAAGCGTACCGTGCCGCCCGAGTTGGGTGCATGCACGAAACGACCCTTGCCGACGTAAACGCCTACGTGCGTGATATGGCCGTGTCCGAAGAACACAAGGTCGCCGCTGGCCAGTTCGTCTTCCCCCACCTTTGGCTTGTCGAGGGCAGCCATCTCGGCGGACGTGCGCGGAAGGCGCAGGCCGGTCGAGGTCATGTAGATGTAGTTGATGAGGCCGCTGCAATCGAAGCCGCCCTGTGGCGTGTTCCCACCCCAGCGATACGGCGTGCCGACGAGACCGATGGCCCGGAAGAGCACGTCGTTCGCGGCGTCGGCGGGCGGCGCGGCCGCCGGCGCCATCGACCAGCCCAGGTTCTTTGCGATGGGTACCGCCGACGCCGGATTGCGGCGCTGCGACGACGAAGGCTTGTGCGGAGCCCCACCGCAGGCGACCAGCATCATGGCCATGGCCGTGGCGACCAGCGGGCCGGCGACGGTCCGGAGGCGGAAGCGGTACGTGGCTGGAATCATTGGGTCGGTCCTGTCCATCTCAGGCGAAACGAGAGTATCAAATCAACAGGTTGCAAGGAATACCTGCCAAAACGCACGAATTCATCCGGCGTACGGCGGCGCTAGAATGGGCGGATGGAACGATCCCGAAGTGACGTGCTGATCCTCGGTGGAGGCGTGATAGGGCTCGCTTGCGCCCTTTACCTCCTCAAGCGAGGGGCGAGCGTTCGCGTCCTGGAACAGGGCCTCCCCGGAAGTGGCAGTTCGCACGGCAACTGCGGCACCGTCACGCCGAGCCACGCGGCGCCGCTGACCATGCCCGGCATGGTGGGCGTCGCCTTGCGCTCGCTGCTGCGCCGGGACGCGCCGCTCTACGTGAATCCCCGGCCGGATGCGGCGAGGGCCCGCTGGCTGCTGGGCTTCGCGCTGCGCTGCACCTGGCGGGACTTCGAGCGCGCCGGCCAGGCGCGCGGGGCGATCCTCGCGCGGTCGCGTGCCTTGCTCGACGACTTCGTCGCCCGTGAAGGGTTGGAGTGCGAGTTCGAGTCGACGGGCGAGCTTTACGTCTATCGCCAGGCACGCACGTTGCGCGCGGATCGTCCGCACGTCGATCTGCTGCGCAGGCTCGGCATGGAGGTCAGCGAGCTCGACGGCGACGCGGCCCTCGCCCTCGAACCGGCGCTGCGCAAAGGCGTGGCCGGTGCCTTGCTGCATCCCGGCGATGCGCGGCTGCGGCCCGACCGCTTCGTGGCCGAACTGGCGCGACGTGTCCGTGAGCTTGGTGGGGCGATCGAGACGGGCGCGCGGATCGACGAATTCGTGTTCGACGGCGCGCGGATTTCGCATGTGCGCACCACGGGCGGTGTCTTCAGCGGGGACCGCGTCGTGATGGCGCTCGGCGCATGGTCGCCCCTGGTGAGCCGCCTGCTCGACATTCGCCTGCCCATGCAACCCGGCAAGGGCTATTCGTTGACATGGGAGCGGCCGCCGCTGCGTGCGCCCCATCATTCACTGGTGCTGCGCGAGGCGGCGGTATGCGTCACGCCATGGCAGTCGGGCTATCGGCTTGGCAGCACGATGGAATTCTCGGGCTTCGACGAAGGCCTCAACGACATACGCATCGATGCCCTGCGCCGCGGTGCCGCCGCGTACCTGCACGAACCGGAGGGGCGCGGCGACGTCGTTCCATGGTGGGGCTGGCGGCCGATGAGCGTGGACGAGGTGCCGATCATCGGGCCGAGCACGCGCTGGACGAACCTCGCCTATGCGACGGCGCACGGCATGCTCGGCATCAGCATGTCCGCGGCCACGGGCGAGTTGCTGGCGGATCTGCTCTCAGGGTCGACACCGGTGCTCGATCCGCTGCCTTTCTCGCCGGCCCGCTTCACACTTTGACGCTCCTGCGGGCATCGCGCCTTCTGCTAGGGTTGCGGTTTTCACTCAAAGGAACCACGCATGACCGCGGAAACCTTCGACCTCATCGTGATCGGCGGCGGATCGGGCGGGCTGGCCGCCGCGATCAGGGCGTCGAAGCACGGTGCGAAGGTCGCGTTGCTGGAACCGAACGAACTCGGCGGCACCTGCGTCAACGTCGGCTGCGTGCCGAAGAAAGCGATGTGGTACGCGGCGCAGATGGCGGAGGCCCAGTACATCGCCGTCGACTACGGTTTCCACGACAAGCCGGGTAGCCTCGACTGGCCGCGCTTCATCGAACGCCGCGACGAGTACATCCAGCGCATCCGCGGAAAATATGCGCAAACCCTGGACACGGGCCACATCACGCTCATTCGCGAGTACGGCCGCTTCCTCGCGCCCGGCCGCGTCCAGGCCGGCGCGCGCGAACTCACCGCGCCGCACATCGTCATCGCCACCGGTTCCTCCCCACGCCGACTCGACAAACCCGGGTTCGAACTCGGCATCACCTCGGACGAGTTCTTCGATCTGCGCGCGTGTCCGCGGCGCGCGGCGATCATCGGCGGAGGCTACATCGCCGTCGAACTCGCCGGCGTGCTGCGGGCGCTCGGTTGCGACGTGGACATGTACGTGCGCGGCCGCCTGATGGGTGGCTTCGACGAGGAGATGGCCTTCGTCCTAGGCGAAGAGATGCGCAAGCACGGCATCGAGATTCACTACGGCTGCCAGATCGAGGCTGCGCACGAGAAGGACGGCGTGCTCCTGCTCGACTGCGACAGCGGCTCGCGGCCGGGACCGTACGACGTGCTCATCTTCGCGGTCGGGCGCGATTCGAACACGGCCTCGCTGGACGTCGAGCGCATCGGCCTGCGCACCGGCGAGCACGGCCACGTGGAGATCGACGACTTCCAGAACACCAACGTGCCGGGCGTGTACGCCGTGGGCGACGTGACGCCGCGCATGCAACTCACCCCCGTGGCGGTGGCGGCGGGGCGGAAGCTGGCCGACCGGCTCTTCGGCGGCAAGCCCGATGCAAAGCTCGACTACGAGAACGTTCCCAGCGTGGTGTTCTCGCATCCGCCGCTGGGCACCATCGGCATGTCGGAGCAGCAGGCGCGCGAGCGCTACGGGGCCGACGTGCACCTGTACAAGCAGTCGTTCATTCCCATGCAGCTGGCGCTCGCCCACCGACCCATGACGACGGTGTTCAAGCTCATCTGCGTGGGGGACGACTCCCGCATCGTCGGCATGCAGATGCTCGGGCCGGGGGTGGACGAAATACTCCAGGGCTTCGCCGTGGCGATCAAGATGGGCGCCACCAAGGCCGACCTGGACGCCACGCTCGCCATCCATCCCACGGTGTCGGAAGAGATGGTGCTGATGGGCGATCGGGTGCCCGGTTGAGCGCTACACTGCCGCCATGACCCCGTATACCTTGCATCGCGGCACGGCGCCGCTCCTGATCAGCCTTCCGCACAACGGCAGCGCCATTCCCGACGAACTGGCCGCCCGCATGAAGCGACCGGCGCGCCGGTCGCCGGATACCGACTGGCACGTGGCGGAGCTTTACGACTTCGCGCGCGACATGGGCGCCAGCGTCATCAAGCCCTTCGCCTCGCGCTATGTGGTGGACCTGAACCGGCCCGCCGACGGCCACGCGCTGTATCCCGGCAGGAGCGAAACCGGGCTGGTACCGACTATCCTGTTCAGCGGCGAGTCCATCTACCGGCCGGGCGCGGAGCCCGATGCCGACGAGATCGCCGATCGTGTGAAACGATGGTGGAAGCCGTACCACCGCGCCCTCGCCGACGAACTGAACCGGCTGCGCAAGGCGTTCGGGCGCGTGGTGCTCTGGGAAGGCCATTCCATCCGCAGCCACGTTCCCATGCTCTTCGAAGGGCGGTTGCCGGACTTCAACATCGGCACGGCCGACGGCGCCAGTTGCTCGCCGGCCCTGCAGGCGAAGCTGACCGCACTGCTGGAAGCCCAGACCGACTACACGCACGCGGTGAACGGCCGCTTCAAGGGTGGCTACATCACACGGAACTACGGCAGCCCGGAGCAGGGCGTCGACGCCGTGCAACTGGAGCTGTCGCAGCTCAACTACATGGACGAGGATTCGTTCGAATACCTGCCGGCGAAGGCGGCCCATGTGCAGTTGTTGATCGGCGAGATGTTGAAAGCCTGCCTGGAGCACGCGCGGTCCTAGCGCCTGTGTGGGAGCCGCTTCAGCGGCGATGGCTTCTCGCGGCAAGCTTGCCCGCTGAAGCGGGATCGCCGCTGAAGCGGCTCCCACAGTTTTTCAGGCGAAAGCCGCGACGCACTTCAGCTCGATGGCGATCGGTGTGGGAAGGGCATTCACTTCCACCGTCGTCCGGCATGCGTCGACGCCCTTGAACGCTTCCGCATAAAGGCGGTTGTACGTCGCGAAGTCATGGGCCATGTCGGTGAGGTAGACGGTGACGTCGACCAGGTCCGCGAAGCGCGCGCCGCTGGCCTCCAGCACCGTCCGCACGTTGGCGAAAACCTGTCGGCACTGGGCTTCGATGTCGTATGACAGCAGGTTGCCTTCGGCGTCCATGACGTTGCCGGGAATGGCGTTCGTGGCGGGCTCGCGCGGGCCGATACCGGAAAGGAACAGCAGCTGGCCCACACGCCGCGCATGGGGGTACGCCCCTACCGGGGCAGGCGCGCCTTCGACGCGGATGATGTCATTGGCCATGGTCGATGCAGATGTTCCTGGCTTCGGTGAAGAAACGCATGGCTTCGAAACCGCCTTCGCGGCCTACGCCGGATTGCTTCGTACCGCCGAACGGCGTGCGCAGGTCACGCAGCATCCAGCAGTTGACCCAGACGATGCCGAAGTCGAGCTTCGCCGCGAAGCGATGCGCGCGGGAGACGTCGCGCGTCCATACGGAGGCGGCCAGACCGTAGGGCGTGCCGTTGGCGATCGCCAGCGCCTCGTCTTCGTCGTCGAAGGGGATGAGGGTGACGACGGGGCCGAAGATTTCTTCCTGGTTGGTGGCGGTGTCGGCCCCCAGCCCCTCGATGACGGTGGGTTCGATGAACCATCCGTCCGCGCACCGGCCGCCGACATCCACCCGGCTACCGCCGGTGAGGATCGTGCCACCTTCGGCACGTGCCCGTTCGATGCAGCCGCTTACTTTTTCGAAATGTGCCTTGGAGACGAGGGCGCCGAGCTGGTTGGCGGTGTCCCGTGGATCGCCCACGCGCAGGGCGCGCACGCGCTCCAGGTATGCGTCGCGGAAGCGCTCGTAGATGGATCGCTGCACGAGCAACCGGGAGCCGCACAGGCAGATCTCGCCCTGGTTGGCGAAGCCCGAGCGCACGATGGTCGCCATGGACGACTCGGTGAAATCGAAATCGTCGAACACGATGGCGGGATTCTTGCCGCCGAGTTCCAGCGACACTTTCTTGAGGCGTGGCGCTGCGGCGGAGGCGATGGCCATGCCGGTGCGCGTGCTGCCGGTGAAGGAAATGGCCTTGACAGCCTCGTGCGTGACGATGGCTTCGCCGACGGCGGGACCCGTGCCGTGCACGATGTTCAGCACGCCCGGAGGAAAGCCTGCTTCCTCCGCCAGCGTGCCTAGGAGCCACGCCGTATAGGGAGTGATTTCCGACGGCTTGGCCACGACCGCGTTGCCGGCGGCGAGCGCCGGCGCGACCTTCCAGGTGAACAGGTAGAGCGGTAGGTTCCAGGGGCTGATACAGCCCACCACGCCGAGCGGAAGGCGCAGCGTGTAGTTGATGGCGCCGAACTCCATCGCGTGCGACTCACCGCTCCATTGGCTGGCAGCGGCGGCGAAGAAGCGCAGGTTGGCGATGGCGCGCGGTATGTCGAGCGAGCGGGCCAGGGCAAGCGGCTTGCCGCTGTCCTGGGATTCGGCCTCGGCGAACGACTCCAGGCGAACCTCGATGCCGTCTGCCAGCCGTTGCAGGCAACGGGCGCGTGCTTCGGACGGAAGCCGCGACCAGGCGGGCGCGGCGCGGCTGGCAGCGGCGACGGCCGCGGCCACGTCGTCCGCACTGGAATCGGGGCATTGCGCGAACGCCTGGCCTGTCGCCGGGTCGACGACATCAAGGTGCTTACCGTCCAGTGCTGCGCATTGCCGTCCATCGATGAGGTTGGAAAGGACGAGCATGGCCGCCTCAGTTCAGGGCGCGTGTGCGGCCGCCGTCGACGGCGATGCTGGTGCCGTTTACGTATCCGGCCGCGGGACTGGCGAGGAACGCCACCATGGCGGCCACTTCCGCCGGCTCGGCGAAGCGGGCGGCCGGCACGCTCGCGAGCAGACCCTTCTCCACCTCTTCCCGCGTGCGGCCGGCCTTCACGCTGGCTTCCACCAGCGCTTCCAGGCGAGGCGTGCGCGTGTACCCGGGAAGGACATTGTTCACGGTGATGCCGTCGGCCGCGACTTCGCTGGCGAGCGTCTTCGCCCATCCCGCCATGGCGGCACGCGTGGTGTTGGACACGCCGAGGTTCGGGATCGGCTCCTTCACCGAGGTGGACACGATGTTCACGATGCGCCCGTAGCGCGCCTCGCGCATGCCCGGCAGGCAGGCGTGGGCGAGCACCTGGGCAGCGACGACGTGCTGGCGATACGCGGTAAGGAAGGCCTCGGGCTCGGCATTCCACACCGGCCCGGGCGGCGGTCCGCCGCTGTTGTTCACCAGCACGTGCACGGCGTGGTCGCCGACGATCTCGGCCACGGTGGCGGCAAGGGCCGCGGTGTCGAGCATGTCCACGGCCACGTGGCGATGTTTCTGCCCGGCCTGGCTGGCCGGCAGCTCGGCGGCCAGCGCGGCCAGCGCGTCGGCGGAGCGGGAGAGCAGGGTGACGCTGGCGCCGAGTTCGGCCAGTTCGAAGGCCGTGGCGCGGCCCAGCCCTTGCGAGGCGCCGCAGACCAGCGCGTGGCGACCGGTAAGACGAAGATCCATGCAGCGCTCCCTCGAGGGTGGCGGGCTCAGCCCTGTTTCATCGCCCACCACTGTATCGCCATTGCGACGAACCAGCACGGCCAGGCGAGCCACGGCGTGAGGCGCCACACCCGCTGCCACCGGTTCAGGTCGTCGTCGTCGAACAGCGCCGGCGCGTCCGAGCGGAGCACGCGGCGCACGCGCAGCCAGTTCGCCATGCCGTTAGGCCGGCCGGTGTCGGCCTCGACGATGGTTTTCCACTGATCGGGATAGCGCTTTCGCAGCAGCGCGGTAAAACGCCACTGGGCCACGAAGTGCAGCAGGAAAAAGGCGACCGCCCCGAGGAGGAGCAGAAGGTAGAGGTAGACGGCCGTCTGCATGAAGGATCAGCTGCCCTTTTCTTTGTCTTTGCTCTTGCCGCTCTTCTCGGGATCGTTGCCGAGGAGGTCGGTGGTGACCACGCTGCGAATGGTCGAGATGACCCCTTCGCCCTGCTGGGCCTTGGAGCAGACCGCGTTGTTGATGGCTTTCTTGTAGGTGTCGTTCTGCATGCCGACGAACAGCACGCCATCCGGACCGTGGGAAATCTTGAAGCTGCCGGCGGGATTCATCTTCACCGGTGCCTCGGCCGAGAACGTGGTCGGCGATTGTTCCCAGTAGGTCTGGCCCTTCTGCTGTTGCGCGGACGAATACACCACGAGGTAGCGGGCCTTGTCGTCCACCACCTTGAACTTGCCGAAGGCGCCGGTCGTCTCGCTCGTCCAGCCGATGTATTCGCACAGTTGGATGTCTTGCGAATGCAGCGGCTGGAAGGCGTCGTCGAGCAGCACCACCGTGGGCGCGAACAGGTAGCTCGAACTCAGCCAGCGTCCGTTGAGTTCCGACTTCATCGCGATGGTGTACGGGAGTTGCGCACCCTGCGGCAGGCGGAACGCGAGGAAGTAGCTGCGGTCGCCGTTGAGGTTGGCGACCGGGCTGTCCTTGTTCAGCTCGAACCGTTGAGGCTGCCACGGCAGCATGTCCTGGTAGGACAGGTCGGCGAAGCTACCGCAGCAGGGGGTGGCCCCCTCCAGCGTTTTCCGCGCGATGTCGATCGTGTTCGTCGGATTCTCCGGCGGACGGAGGTTCGGCGGCACGATGGCACGGCAGGCGCCCAGCGCCACGATGGCGAGGACGATGAGCAGCGGACGGAGCAGGGAAGGGGGCATCATGATTTTTCGTTACTAGAACTCGGCACTCCCTGCCGCGCGGGGGTAGGGGATGGCGTCGCGGATGTTCGACAGGCCGCACACGTAGACCAGCAGGCGCTCGAAGCCCAGGCCGAAGCCGGCATGCGGCACCGTGCCGTAACGGCGCAGGTCGCGGTACCAGTCGTAGGTGGCCTTGTCGAGGTGGAACTGGTCCATGCGGCGGTCGAGGTAATCCAGGCGCTCTTCGCGCTGGGCACCGCCGATGATTTCGCCGATGCCGGGCGCGAGGACGTCCATGGCGGCGACCGTTTTTCCGTCGTCGTTGAGGCGCATGTAGAACGCCTTGATCTGTTCGGGATAGTTCATGACGACCACGGGGCGCCCGATATGTTCCTCGGCGAGATAGCGCTCGTGCTCGGTCTGCAGGTCGACGCCCCAGGCCACGGCGTGCTCGAATTTCTTGCCGGACTTCTGCAGGATCGACACGGCCTCCGTGTAGTCGATGCGCTCGAACGGCTTGGCGATGAACGCCTCCAGGCGCGAGATGGCGTCCGGCTGCACGCGCTCGGCGAAGAACGCCATGTCGTCGGGGCGCTCGTCCAGCACGGCCTTGAAGATGCCCTTGAGGAACAGTTCTGCCAGGTCGGCGTTGTCGTTCAGGTCGGCGAAGGCCACCTCGGGCTCCACCATCCAGAATTCGGCGAGGTGCCGCGTGGTGTTGGAGTTCTCGGCACGGAACGTCGGGCCGAAGGTGTACACCTTGCTCATCGCCAGGGCGTAGCCCTCGACGTTGAGCTGGCCGGACACGGTGAGGAAGGCCTCGCGCCCGAAGAAGTCCTTGCGGAAGTCGATGCCGCCCTTGTCGTCGCGGGGGAGGTTGGCCAGGTCGAGCGTGGACAGGCGGAACATGTCGCCCGCGCCTTCGGCGTCGGACGTGGTGATGATGGGCGTGTTGATCCAGAAGAAGCCCTGTTCGGTCAGGATCCGGTGGATCGCCGTCATCATCGTGTGGCGCACGCGTGTCACCGCACCGAACAGGTTGGTGCGCGGACGCAGGTGGGCCACCTCGCGCAGGAACTCCATCGAGTGCTGCTTGGGCTGGATGGGATAGGTGAGCGGGTTCTCGACGAAGCCGGTGACCTCGATCCGCGTGGCCTGGATCTCGTACGCCTGGCCCTTGCCCTGCGACGGCACGAGCTTGCCGGTGGCGATGACGGCGGCGCCGGCGGACAGGCGCTTCACGTCCGTCTCATAATTGGCGAGATCGGAGGTGGCCACCACCTGGATGGGGGCGAAGCAGGAGCCGTCGCTCACGTTCACGAACGAGAGCCCACCCTTGGACTCGCGCAGGGTGCGAACCCAGCCGCGGACCGTGACCTCGTGTTCGCCTGCGGCCGTGCCGCCGGCGAGGGCCTGCTTGACGCTTACCACCGTCATCGATTGAAACTCCGGAAAGGGCGCCGCATGTCAGCGCGTAAGAAGCACGACCCTGCATGATAATGTAAGGTCCGCGTGAACGGCACCGTTCATCGGTATACCACGGCCAGAAAACGTTTTCATGATACAGATCACTCCTGCTGCATCCGACCGCATGCGCGCCTTCCTGGCCCGTTCTCCCGAGGCCGCGGGCGTCCGTTTCGCCGTGAAGCGCATGGGCTGCTCGGGCTTCGGCTACGTGGTGGACCTGGCCGGCGAGATCGCCGCCGACGACCGCGTGCTCGACATCGACGGCATCCGCGTGGTGGTGGACCCCAAGAGCCTGCCCCTGGTGGACGGCACGCTCATCGACTTCCAGCGCCAGGGGCTGAACGCCTCCTTCGTCTTCCACAACCCCAACGCCACGGGCGAATGCGGTTGCGGCGAGAGCTTTACCGTCTCTTAGCAGGTGTGTGGGGCCAGCTTTGTGTGGGAGCCGCTTCAGCGGCGATGGGTGCTCGCGATGAGCTCGCCCGCTGCCGCGGGATCGCCGGCATAGCCGGCTCCCACAGGACGCCCGCCTATTGCCCTAACCCCCGGTTTCTCCTTACAATGCACGGCTGGCCCTTCCAAAGGAGGGTCTTCTTGCCTCACCGCCCAAGCGCGGGAGGCTGCCATCCCCGTCAAGGGGTGCATCCACAAGGAGCCACCATGCGTCATTATGAAGTCGTGTTCCTGGTCCATCCGGACCAGAGCGAACAGGTGCCCGCCATGATCGAACGTTACAAGACGCTGATCGAAGGCGACAACGGCAAGATCCACCGCCTCGAAGACTGGGGCCGCCGCCAGCTGGCCTACCCGATCGAGAACCTCGCCAAGGCTCACTACGTGATGCTGAACATCGAGGTTTCGCAGAACGCCCTGAACGAGCTCGAGACGGGCTTCCGTTTCAACGACGCCGTCCTGCGCCACCTCGTGATCCGTCGCGACGAAGCCGATACCGAGCAGTCCTTCATCCTGAAGAGCAAGGAAAAGGACGAGCAGAAGGGTTCGCGTCGCCGTGACGACGACGGCGACGGCGACGACCGCCGTGGCGGTCGCGACAACGACAACGATCGCGACAGCGACGACTAATCGGGGATCACAGCCATGTCCAAATTTTTCCGCCGCCGCAAGTTCTGCCGCTTCACCGCCGAAGGCGTGAAGGAGATCGATTACAAGGATCTCAACACCCTCCGCCAGTACGTCACGGAGAACGGCAAGATCGTCCCGAGCCGCATCACCGGCACGAAGGCCCGCTACCAGCGCCAGCTGGCGACCGCGATCAAGCGCGCTCGCTTCCTCTCGCTGCTGCCGTACACCGACAACCACGACGTCTGATCGTCGCGCGCCCTTCCCGTTCGCGGGCGGGGCGCCCGGTGAAAGACACTCGGACAACCAGATTTGGCTGCGCGGGGCCCATCCCGTGCTAACGAAAGGAACATCCCATGGAACTCATCCTCCTCGAGAAGGTGAAGAACCTCGGCAATCTCGGCGACAAGGTCAACGTCAAGCCGGGCTACGGCCGTAACTTCCTCCTCCCGACCGGCAAGGCCGCTCGTGCCACCGCCGACAACATCGCCGCGTTCGAAGCGCGCCGCGCCGACTACGAAGCCAAGGCCAAGGAGCAGCTCTCCGGTGCCGAAGGCCGTGCGGCCAAGCTCGAAGGCGCCGAGGTCACGATCGAAGTGAACGCTTCGCCGGAAGGCAAGCTGTTCGGTTCGGTCACGCCGCGCGACGTCGCCGAAGCCCTGACCGCCAAGGGTCTGGAAGTCGACAAGAGCGAAGTGATCCAGGCCGAAGGCCCGTTCCGCAACACCGGCGAGTACGAGGTCGTCATCGTCCTCCACGCCGACGTGCAGCAGACGGTCAAGGTCAAGGTCGTCGGCGCGTAAGCTCCGCACCACCTGCAATACCGGACGGGCGCCGCAAGGCGCCCGTCTTCGTTTCTACGCACAACTTATCCACAGACTTATCCTCTCAACGGGTGAGACTTGGCCGCGTATGATCACCCTTACGACCTGCCGTCCTGGTCCGGGTGCCGTCCGCAACACGAGGTAGTCCATGTCCTTCAATCCCGAGCGAGGCGAGCGCAAGCGCCGGCGCGAGCCTTCCGCCATCGACGCGCTGCGCATTCCGCCGCATTCCATCGAGGCCGAGCAGGCCGTGCTGGGCGGCCTCATGCTTTCGCCGGATTCATTGGACAAGGTGGCCGACAAGCTCACCGATGACGACTTCTATCGCCGCGACCACCGCCTCATCTGGCGCGCCATCAACGAACTGGCGAACAAGGGCATGCCTTGCGACGCCATCACTCTCGGCGACTGGTTCATCGCCAACGAGATGGCCGAGATGGTCGGTGGCGCCACGTACCTGATGGAGCTGGCGAATTCCACGCCCAGCGCCGCGAACATCGCGGCGTATGGCGACATCGTTCGCGAGAAGTCGGTGATGCGTCAGCTGATCGACGCGGGTACCTCCATCACGGAGGACGGCTTCCGCCCCGAAGGCAAGAGCGTGCAGGAGGTGATGGAACTCGCCGAGCAGCGGGTGTTCCGCATCGCGGAGTCCGGCGCGCGCGGCAAGAAGGACATCGTGTCGGTGCGCGAGGCCACCGCCGAAGCGTTCCGCATGCTGACCGAGCGCTACGAGAAGCGCGGCCAGCTCACCGGTCTCTCCACCGGCTTCACCGACCTGGACGAACTCACGTCCGGCCTGCAGCCCTCCGACCTGATCATCGTCGCCGCGCGTCCGTCGATGGGCAAGACGGCGTTTGCCCTCAATCTCGCCGAGGCCGCCGCCATGCGCGGCAAGAAGGCCGTGGCGGTGTTCTCCATGGAAATGTCGGCGTCGCAGCTGGCCTTCCGACTCATTTCCTCCCTTGGCCGGGTGCATGCGCAGCACCTGCGCAACGGCGATCTCGCGGAAGAGGACTGGCCGCGCGTCACCTCCGCCATCACCATGCTTTCCGACGCGAAGATCTTCATCGACGACACGCCTGCGATGTCGCCCGTGGAAATGCGCTCGCGTGCGCGACGCCTGCAGCGCGAGCATGGCCTGGGCATGATCGTGATCGACTACCTGCAGCTCATGCAGGTGCCGGGCAACTCGGAAAACCGCGCCACGGAAATCTCGGAGATTTCCCGCGGCCTGAAGGCGCTGGCGAAGGAACTCAACGTGCCGGTCATCGCGCTGTCGCAGCTGAACCGCTCGCTGGAGCAGCGCGCCGACAAGCGGCCGATGATGTCCGACCTGCGCGAATCCGGCGCTATCGAGCAGGACGCGGACGTAATCATGTTCATCTACCGCGATGAGTACTACAACAAGGAATCGGCGGACAAAGGCCTCGCCGAGATCATCATCGGCAAGCAGCGTAACGGCCCCACGGACACCGTGAAGCTGGCCTTCCTCGGCCACTACACGAAGTTCGAGAACTGGGCGCCCGATTCATACGTTGGCAGCTTCGACTAAAGCTCCTTGTGGGAGCCGCTTCAGCGGCGATAAGCCTCGAGACGGAGGTGCACCATGGACGACCACTACGACGTGCTCATCATCGGTGCCGGCCTGTCCGGCATCGGCATGGCATGCCGCCTCGCGTTGGCCTGTCCCAAGAAGCGCGTAGGTATCGTCGAGCGGCGCAAGGCCATCGGCGGTACGTGGGACCTGTTCCGCTATCCAGGCGTGCGCTCGGACTCCGACATGTTCACCTTCGGCTTCGGGTTCCGCCCCTGGAACGAGCTGAAGGTATTGGCCGACGGCCCCTCCATCCGCCAATACGTCGTCGACACCGCCCGCGAATTCCACATCGAGGACAAGATCCTCTTCGGACTGCGTGTGCTCGGTGCCAGCTGGTCATCCGCCGAGCGCCGCTGGACCCTTCGCGCGCGCCACGACGACGGCTCGGATCGCGTCTTCACCTGCACCTTCCTCGTCGGCGCCACCGGTTACTACGATTACGACCGCGGTCATGTGCCCGACTTTCCCGGCCTTGCCGATTTCACCGGCCGCTTCCTGCATCCGCAGCATTGGCCGGCCGACCTCGACTGGCGCGGCAAGCGCGTGGTGGTGATCGGTAGCGGCGCGACGGCGATCACCCTCGTGCCTGCATTGGCCGAAACGGCCGCGCATGTGACGATGCTGCAACGTTCACCCGGCTACGTCTTCTCGGTGCCGTCGCGCGACGCCATATCGGCCGCGCTCCTGCGGCTGCTTCCCGCCAGGCTCGTCTATGCGCTCGCACGGCGACGAAACATCTTCCTGCAACGAACGCTGTACAAGGCCGCGATGCGTTGGCCCGGCCGCGTGCGTGCCATCCTGCTCGGGGCCGTACGGCGGCAGCTGGGCAACGCGCCGATCGACGATTTCACGCCGTCGTACGCGCCATGGGCTCAACGTCTCTGCATCGTGCCCGACGCCGACCTGTTCAAGACGCTGCGCGCGGGCAGGGCATCCGTGGTGACGGACGAAGTGGCTGGGTTCGAGGGAGGGAGCATCCGCCTGGCATCGGGACGGTCGCTGGAAGCCGACATCGTCATCAGTGCGACGGGCTTCAACCTCCAGGCCCTCGGTGGCATGCGTATCGAGGTGGACGGGGTGCCGCGCGAGCCTGGCACCGTGCTGACCTACAAGGGCGTGCTCCTCGACGGCATCCCGAACCTGGCCGTGTTGTTCGGCTACATCAATGCGTCCTGGACCTTGAAGGTGGATCTCGCCGCGCAGTACGTGTGCCGCCTGCTGCTGCATATGGATGCCCGCGGCGCCACCGTGGCGACCCCTCACGCACCCGCGAACGAAGCCATGGAGGTCTGCATCCTCGACGCCATGCGCGCGGGCTATGTGGCGCGTGGCGAAGCGACCATGCCGAGGCAGGGGAAGAGCGGACCGTGGCGGGTGAGCCATCGCTACGAGTGGGATCGTCGGGTCCTCCTCGAGGAACCTGTCGGCGACGACACGCTGGAGCTGTCGTAGCGGAGCGTCTCTTCCCGCCTTGCTATGCTCGGGGCTCGTCCCAGTGAGGAGAGTGCCGATGTTCCGTTCCCACCTTGTCCTGGCCGCAGGCCTTCTTGCGACAACCGCGGTCATGGCGGCGCCACAGATCACGGTGCCCGAACATCCCACGGCGGATCAGCGCGCCGACATCGAACACCAGCTCAACGACTGGCCGAACCTCGCCCGCTACGCGAAGGACAATGCCGCACTCGGTGCCCCCAAGGCGGGCCAGCCGCGAGTGGTTTTCATGGGCGATTCCATCACGGATGCCTGGGGCCGTTCGCTGGGCACGTTCTTTCCCGGTCACGATTACATCAATCGCGGCATCAGCGGTCAGACCACGCCGCAGATGCTCGTGAGGTTCCGGGCCGACGTCGTGGCGCTCAAGCCGGCAGCGGTGGTCATCCTGGCGGGTACGAACGACATCGCGGGCAACACGGGTCCCGTCACGCTCGAGTCGATCGAGGACAACCTCGCATCCATGGCCGACCTGGCGAGGGCGCACGGCATACGCGTGGTCATCGCATCAGTCATGCCGGTGAGCGACTACGTGTCGAAGGACCAGACCGTGCGGCGTCCTCCGGAGAAGATCCGCGCGCTCAACGACTGGATCAAGGCGTACACGGCGCGCGAGCATCTCGGCTTCCTCGATTACTACACGGCCATGGTCGACGCGAGTGGCCAGTTGAAGCGGGAACTCAGCTACGACGGGCTGCACCCCAATGCCGCCGGCTATGCGGTGATGGCACCGTTGGCGGAGAAGGCCATCGCGCAGGCGCTGCGCGACCCTCGCTGACGCGACGGCGCAGCCTCCGGGAAGGGATTTCCCGACGACATCCTAAAGACGGTTCGGTTGATGGTCACTAGCATCACGCCCCCGTGATGCCTTCGCGTGGGTGCGCCCGACCGCGTGCAAGGCGGACCACCGGGCGCATCAAGGACCGAATCGATCATGGAAACCACTCAGAGGCGCGCCGCCACGGCGTCGCTCGCGCTCGCCTGCGCCATCACCGTGTCGGGCTGCACCGCAGGCAATCCGCTCGTTACCCGCTCGCAGAAGGAGCACGAGGCGAAGGTATCCGCCATTCCCAAGTGTTCGCGAAAGCTCGGCACGCTCTCCGTCATCGAGCCCGAGGGCGGCGTGCACTGGTGGACCCAGCAACAACTCCCCTCGCCGACGAAGCTCATCAAGGTCTTCGTCAGCAAGTCCGGCTGCTTCACGCTGCTCGATCGTGGCATGGGCATGGGTGCGGCGATGCGCGAGCGCGAATTGGCCGCGGGCGGCGAACTGCGCGGGGGCGCCAATGTCGGCAAGGGCCAGGTGAAGGCGGCCGATTACGTACTCGTGCCCGATCTCGTCTCCCGCAACAGCGATGCCGGTGGTGGCTCGCTCAGCGCGCTGGCCGGCGGCCTCATCGGCGGTGGCGCCGGGAAGCTGGTCAGTGCCATCAACATCCATTCCAAGACCGCGGATGTCACGCTCACCGTCACCGACGTCCGCTCGTCGGAGCAGGTCGCCCTGGCGGAAGGACATGGCGAGAAGAACGATATCGGCCTCGGTGCGCGAGGTGTGTTCAACGGATCGCAAGGCGGCCTCGGCGGCGGTGTCGGCGGCTACGCGAACACCACCATCGGGCAGGTCATCACCATGGCCTACCTCGACGCCTACACCAAGCTGGTGGGTGAGATGGGTGGCATGCCGGGCAACGCCTCCGCGGCCAATACCCGGCAGTCGGGCACGATCCGCGTCGCCACGCGCATGTTCGAGAACGCGACCATGAAGGGCAAGGTGGTACGCCTGCTCGATGTCGGCATGACGGTTTATCCCACCGGCGAGAAGGCGGGGCTCAATTGGCAGGTGGAAGACGAGCACGGCAATCGTGGCTGGGTGTCCTCCGTGAACTTCGATCTCGCCAGATAGCCCTGCCGGCGGCGGGAGATCCTCCCGCCGCCACATCCGCGCCCGACGGTCGCCAGCCCGGTGCGGCTAGACTGGGCGGTCTTTCGCCGCCGCGTCGCCTTCGAAGCCATGAGCCGTACCACCGTCGCCACCATCCACCTCGGCGCCCTGCGCCACAACCTCGCCCGTGTCCGCGCCCTGGCCGGCCCGGCAAAGGTCATGGCGGTGGTCAAGGCCGATGCCTATGGCCATGGGCTGGAACGCGTGGCGCGGGCGCTGGACGGCAACGCCGAAGCTTTCGCCGTTGCCTCCATCGCCGACGGGCTGCGGCTCCGTGCCGCCGGCCACAAGCAGCGAATCGTCGTATTGTCGGGGCCCGACACACCATCGGACCTCGTGGAAATGCAGCGCCTGCGGCTGGACGCGCTGATCCATCACGATGCGCAGCTGCCCTGGCTGGCGCGGGCCGATCCGGCGCGCGGCCCGCTGCGGGTGTGGATCAAGGTGGACACCGGCATGCATCGCCTGGGGTTCGCGCCGGAGCGCGCACGCGAGGTCCACGCCAGCCTGCGGGCGATGCCGGCCATCGACGGCGAGATCGGGCTCATGACCCATTTCGCGTCCTCGGAGGAATTCGAAGGAAGCGACACCGCGTTGCAGATCGCCCGGTTCCGCGATGCGACGGAAGGGCTGCCGGGACCCCGCGCGCTGTCCAACTCCGCCGCCGTGCTCGGCTGGCCCGATGCGCGTGGCGACTGGGTGCGCACCGGCGGCCTGTTGTATGGCCTGTCGGTGGTGGAAGGGCGGTCGGGTGCCGATTTCGGCTTTCGCCCGGCCATGTCGCTCGCGACGCGGCTGGTGGCGATCAACCGCCTCGCCAGGGGCGAGCGCGTCGGCTACAACGGCACGTACGAGTGTCCCGAGGACATGGCGGTCGGCGTGGCGGCCATCGGCTACGGCGACGGTTATCCCCGCAGCGCGGCGGCCGGCACGCCGGTGCTCGTGAACGGCCGGATGGCCCCACTGGTCGGCCGCGTGTCCATGGATCTCATTACCCTGGACCTGCGCGGCGTGCCCGACGCGCGCGTCGGCGACAAGGTCACGCTGTGGGGCGAAGGGCTTCCGGTGGAGACGGTCGCCGCCTCCGCCGGCACGATCTCCTACGACCTCACATGCGGCATGACCCGCCGCGTGCTGTTCGTCGAGGACGAGGCCTGACGCGGTACCCTTCGCGGCCGCGTATCGCTCCGTGCGACGCATCCGCGCTATACATGCCGCTTCGCCAGAGGATTCCGGAACGATGGCCAAGGCCAAGACCGCCTACGTCTGCACCCAGTGCGGCGCCGAACACAGCAAATGGCAAGGCCAGTGCGCCGAATGCGGCGAGTGGAACGTGCTGTCCGAATTCGTCGTGCAACCGGCGAAGCCAAACGCCGTGTCCACCGGCACGCGTCGTGGCGGCTACGCCGGCGAAGCGGCCGGGGCGCCGCGCATCACGCCGCTCACGGAAGTGCTGCTGACGGCCGAGGCACGCACGAACACCGGCATCGGCGAACTCGACCGCGTGCTCGGCGGCGGCCTGGTCGACGGATCCGTGGTGTTGATCGGTGGCGATCCCGGGATCGGAAAATCCACGCTCTTGTTGCAGATGCTCGGTACGCTCGGTGCCAGCCTGCCCAGCCTCTACGTCACGGGCGAAGAATCCCTGGGGCAGGTGGCCGGCCGCGCGCAGCGCCTCGATCTTCCGCTGGGGCCGCTGCATGCGCTGGCGGAAACGTGCATCGAGCGCATCCTCGAGCAGGCCGCCACGGCACGTCCTCGCGTGCTCGTCATCGATTCGATCCAGACCATCTGGACGGAACTGCTCACCGCCGCACCCGGTTCGGTGAGCCAGGTGCGCGAATCCGCGGCGAAGCTCACCCGTTTCGCCAAGGAAACGGGCACCTCGGTATTCCTCGTGGGCCACGTGACGAAGGAGGGCGGCATCGCCGGTCCTCGCGTCCTCGAACACATGGTCGACGCGGTGCTGTATTTCGAGGGCGAGTCCGGCAGCCGTTTCCGCGTCCTGCGCGCATTCAAGAACCGCTTCGGCGCGGTGAACGAACTGGGTGTGTTCGCCATGTCGGAGAAGGGCCTGCGCGAGGTGCCCAACCCATCGGCCATCTTCCTCTCGGCGCACTCGGGCCCCACCCCGGGAAGCGCCGTGATGGTCACGCGCGAAGGTACGCGTCCGCTGCTGGTAGAGGTGCAGGCCCTGGTGGACCAGTCGTCCCTGGGCAACCCGCGGCGCGTCGTGCTTGGCCTGGAACAGAACCGCCTGGCGATGCTGCTCGCGGTGCTGCACCGGCATGGTGGCGTGGCGGCCTACGACCAGGACGTATTCGTCAACGTCGTCGGCGGCATCCGCGTGCAGGAAACCGCGTCGGACGTGCCCGTGCTCATGGCCGTGCTGTCGAGCCTGCGCGACCGTCCGCTCCCCGAGAAGACCATCGCCTTCGGCGAGGTGGGCCTCTCGGGCGAAATCCGGCCCGTGCCGAACGGCGAGGAACGGCTGAAGGAAGCCGCGACCCATGGCTTTCGCCGCGCGGTCGTTCCCGCGGCGAACGCGCCGAAGCGCGGCCGCGTGGGCGAGATGGAAGTCATCGGCGTCGAACGCCTTTCGCAGGCGATCGACGCCAGCAGGGAGTGACCCCCAGGCGTTACCGGGCCGCCTTGCCGTCGGACTCATCCGGTAGCGTCGCGCAGGCCGGCCCGGTAGTGGCCGGAGGTGCGTCGGGATACGTATCCGGCCACACCACGACGGGTGTGGTGGCGACGAGGCCGTCGGCAAAACGGGCCTCGACGAAAGTCGCCGACCAGCCTGATGGGGTCGCCTGCAGCGGAGCGACGACACTGCGCCCCGGAGTGAGCGTGGTGGCCGCATAACGCACCCCGCAGGCGAAGCGGAAGTCTCGATCGTGAGGGTTCACCGCCGTCCATTGCGACACCTGCAGCGGCTGTTCGTTGAACGTAACCCGCAGCCGTGGACTGCCGGCACGGCGTTCGACATGGTGCCTGACCGAGGGCAGGCGCGATCCCTCCATGACTCGCTTGATGAAGGGCACGAGGGCATCCGGCAACACCTTCACCGTGCCGCCATGGTCGCTGTTGGGCAGCATGCGGAGAACGGTCGGGGACGGAAGGCGCGAAAGGTAACGGCCCGCGCTGTCGGGCAGAAAAAAGTCGTCGCCGCTCGCACTCACGAGGTATTTGGGCACGCCAAGGCGCCGCCGTCCCTGACGGGTTTCCAGGTAGGCGAGAGGATCTTCGAGCCGCATGAGGTTGGCGAAGGCGGGCGAGTCGCGTTCACGAAGCACGCCCGCCGCGAGGTAGTCGTGAAAGGCCACCGGCCACGCGCCGCCGTAAGTCTTCCTGGTGCGTTCGATCAATGCGCTCGTATCCGGCACGTCGATGGCGATCGGAGCGATGGCCGCGACGCGGTCGTCGGCAAGGGCAGCCAGCCATGTGGCCCATCCGCGCTTGGAGGCGCCGGTGACGATGAAACGATCGATGTGCCGGTCTTGCAGTTCGCGCTCGGCGAGGTCCATCGCCCGCACGACGGCAGCCGCCATCGGAAGGTGCACCGAGGCGAAAGGCGCCGACGTACCTCCTTCCAGCGCCTTCTTCCAGCTGTGTGCCATGATCTGGTCTTCCGTCCGTGCGACACCGTCGCTTCCACGGAGGTACTGGTTGGGCACGTCCGCGATCTCGACGACGATCGCGCCCGTCTGCTCCGCGAGCGCGATCAATGCCGGCTCGCTCAAATTCGTCGGCGGGCGGAGCTGGCCGTCGGGCCCCGCATGCCGGGTGCCGTCGTTCACGACGAGGATCGCGGTACGTGGAGCGGTGGGCGTGGGAGTCACTATGCGGACGCCGTGAAGCCATGGCGAGGGCTCGCTGGCTGGCCAGTCCTGCGAATGCAGCTCGAAGCGGGCGATCTGAGTCGTTCCCTTCGTGTACGCATCGATACGCTCGTAACGCAGGGGCTGCCGACGCACATCGGCCACATGGCGATCGAGGGCGGTCGCCCATGCGTCTGTGGAGATTTCGGCGCGCAGGGGCGACGATGCACCGGCGATGGGGGGCGTGGCAAGCAGAAGGATATAAAAGAGCGGGCGACGTACGTACCTCATGCGGTCTTCCTTTTCCTGGGATATCGCGCCCCACTCTGTCGGGACAACGCGACCCATGCAATCGGACGATGTCCGATCGCCTGATGGGTAACGCCGGAAGCGGTGTTTCACAAGGTGCGTACAGGATCGGTTCCGCCACGGACCGGTAGCAGGAGGGCGCGACCGGCCGTGTCGCGATCCGGCGAGGGTGAGATAAACCGCAGCGATGTCAGCGCGAGTGCGCGTGCACGCCGATCAGTACGACCCTCGGCTCAACGGCCGAGGCGTTGGCGTGCGAGTTCGGCGGCCTGCCGGAGTTCGCTTGGAGACAATCTTCCGTCGTGGTCGGTGTCGATCTTGTCGAAATTCTTGGCGACCCGCGGCAGGCTGGTTTCCGCTTCCTGGCGATCGATAACGCCGTCTCCGTTGCTATCCGCGGTTTTCAGGCGTGCCTGCATGTCCTGTTTGATTTGCGCCGAGCGGTCGTTCTGCGCCCAGCAGGCGGCGGAAGTGAAAAGAAGCGTCGTGGTGAGCAGGCAGGAAGCGAGTCTGGACATGGTTACCTCTGAGGCGAATGGAAGGCCATCCATGGCCTGCGTGGGGTGGGAGATCAATGACCGCGGCAGGCGATCGCCTCGCCTGCGGCGTTGGTGCAGGTGCCGGTGTGGGTAACCACGCCGTTCTGGACGCTGGTCGAGCCGCTGTAGCTGTTTCCGTTCTTGCCGGTGGCGCTGGTGCTGCGGCTGCCGTTGACGTTGCCCCCGGCATCGCGGGCGATGCTTCCGCTGGTGGTCGCGGAGCCACCATTGGGGCCGTTGATCGAGGCACTCCCCTGCCGGCCGGCGCTTCCGTCGGCGTTGCGATAGAAGCTGCCTTGCCGCTGCGCGGTACCGCCGTTGGCACCGGCGGCATACGCGCCGCTACGGCCGGCGACATTCCCCTGGCCATCGCTGGAGACACGATGCCCCCGGACATATGCGCCGCGCTCGCCCCGTGCGGCCGCTCCGGTGACGGCAGTGCGTGCCCCGTCCGCGGTGTGGAGGACGGCGCGGCCGCGGACGCGGCCTTGTGCCGAGGCGTCGGGGATCGCGGCGACCGCTGCGCCGGTCATCGCCAACGCCGCCAGTAGCAGGGTCGTTCTTTTCATGGATGTTTCCTCCGGGTCGGCGCGAGGGTTCCTCGCGGTAGGTCCAAGCTAACGGCCGCCGCCGGCCAAGGTATGTCGCGATAGCCACCGTTTGTTTCGACGGACCGCGTTCGAAACATTTGCTTACAAACGGCTCGGGCGGGACGTTGCAAGCGCTCGCGGCCAGCCGTGATAGTGGCGCCATGGACGACACCCTTGCCCGCATCCTCCTGGTCGACGACGACGCCCGCCTGCGCGACTTGCTGCTGCGCTATCTGCAGGCGCAGGGCTTCGAGGTGAAAGGCGTGGGCGACGGCGCGCAGATGCGGCAAGCGCTGGATCGAGGGCACTTCGACCTGATCGTGCTGGACCTGATGCTGCCGGGAGAAGATGGCCTCGATATCTGCCGCCGCCTCCGTGGCCAGGGTGACAACACGCCGATCGTGATGCTCACCGCCAAGGGCGACGAGATCGACCGCATCGTGGGCCTGGAGATCGGCGCCGACGACTACCTGCCCAAACCCGTCAATCCGCGCGAATTGCTGGCGCGGATCCGATCGGTGCTGCGGCGCGCCCGCCCCGCACCCGGTGCGCCGGAGCCTGACGGTGGCGAGATCCGGTTCGGTCCGTTCCGACTGGATCTGGGGCGCCGCGAATTGAGCCGGAACGGCGCGCCGCTGCATCTGACCTCGGGCGAATTCGCGGTGCTGACGGTGCTGCTGCGCCACCCGCGGCAGTCGCTCAGCCGCGACCGACTGATGAGTCTGGCGCGTGGACGCGAGCACGAGGCTTTCGAGCGCAGCATGGATGTCACCATTGCCCGCCTGCGCCGGCTGTTGGAGGACGATGTGCGCAATCCACGCATCCTCCAGACCGTGTGGGGCGTGGGTTACGTCTATGTGCCGCCGGATGAAAACGCATGATGCGCTTTCCGTTACCGCGCAGTGTGTTCGGGCAACTCGCGCTGGTGATCGGGTTGGTGCTGCTGGGTGCGGCGGTGTTGGCCGTGGCGATGGGACGGCAGTTGACCACCCGCCCGGCTGCCGGGCAATTGCTGAAAGCGATGGACGGCTTTGCCGATGTCGCCGAGGAACTGGCACGCACCCAGCCTCACGAACGCGTGGTGGCCCATTTGCGGGACGCCGGGCTGGCGGTGAGCGAGCTGCCGCCGCCGCCGCGCGACCTCCGCGCCGTGCCATTCATGCGCGAGTTGCTCGAACAGGCGCCGCAACAGCTCGCGCGCGGGCGCGAGGTGCGCCCGGGGCGTGTCGGAATGGCGAACGTGATTTGGCTGAAGCTCAATACGCAGCCGGCATTGTGGGTATCGTTCGCTTTCGATCAGCGCGCCAGTCGCGTGTTGCGCTTTTCGGTACTGATGTTGTTCGTGGGCGCGGTGCTGGTCTGGCTCGCGGCGGGTTACTACGCGCGCCGTCTGGTGGTGCCGTTGCGACGCCTGGCGCGATCCGCTCCGGCGATCGTGCGCGGCGAATCGCCACCGCCAGGTGCGCTGGCGGGGCCGCGGGAAGTGGAGGAACTGGCGCGTGCCCTGACCGATTCGAGCAGGGAGGTGCGCGAGGCCGCCGAGGAACGGGCGCTGATGCTTGCCGGCATCTCGCACGATCTGCGCACGCCGCTGACAAGGCTGCAGTATGCGGTGGAGCTCGTGCCCGGTGTCGATCCGGAACTGCTCGCCGGCATGCATCGCGATATCGCCGACGTCGACGCCATCCTGTCGCAGTTCATCGCATATGCGCGCGACGGCCGCGACGAAGGCAGCGAACCCCTCGACCTGGCCGTGCTGTGCCGCCATGCGGTCAGCGCCTGCGAGCACGAGTGGCAGGTGGAAGCACCCGCCTATGCGTCCATGACGGGTAAGCCGATGGCGTTGCAGCGTGCTGTGGGGAACTTGCTCGTGAACGCGCAACGGCACGGTGCGCCGCCATACTCGCTGCGGCTTTCGCGGCAGGGCGATGCCTGGCGGATCGAGGTCGCCGACCATGGCCCCGGTCTATCCGCGCAGGCAGCCGAGCGCGCACGCCAGCCTTTCGTTCACGGCGAGGGTGGCGGCACGGGCCTGGGGCTGGCAATCGTCGAGCGCGTCGCGCGCCAGCACCACGGTGAACTGCGCTTGTTGCCGCTGCATCCTCATGGTCTGGTGGCCACGCTCGTGTTGCGCGGAAGTTGATCGTTCCATGTTATCGATCGGACTACACGGAATCGATCGGACTGCACGGAGCGGGTGAATGCGTTTATCGCCGGGCTCGTCGCCTTATAGGCAGCGGCGCATGGCAGCCAGCACGACGGCTCGCGCTACGGCGTCCTGTGCAGGATCAGTTCCAGGACGGCTTTCGTGCCGAAGAAGGCCAGCAGCAGCACGCCCATGCCGATCAGCGTGAGGTAAACCGCGCGGATGCCGCGCCAGCCGTATTGCCAGCGGCCCCAGAGCAGTACGCCGAAGACGATCCACGCGATGATCGACAGCACCGTCTTGTGCACGAGGTGCTGGCCGAACAGGTCGCCCACGAACAGTGCGCCGGTCACGAGGGTGAGCGTAAGCAGCACGAAGCCGACCGCGATGAGGCGGAACAGCAATACCTCGGTCAGCGTGAGCGGGGGCAGGGCGCGCAGCCAGTGACCGAAGCGGCTGCGGCGCAGCGCGCGTTCCTGGATGGCGAGGAGGATGGCCAGTGCGGCGGCGATCGAGAGGATGCCGAAGGCGAACACCGCGATGGTCACGTGCAGTTCGATCTGCCAGGTCATCGACTGCGGCGCCGTGCGGGGTGCCAGCCAGGCGTCCACCGCAAGGAATAGGGCCGACAGGGGAAAGATGAGGATGCCCAGGCCGGCGACGGGGCGGGACAGGTTCACCACCAGCGTGAGTGCCGAGGCGATCCACGCCACGAGCGAGAGCGCGGCGAAGAAGTGCAGGTCGAGCGTGCCGCGATGGGCGGTGAGGAGGAGGGCGCCATGCGCCATTGCCGCGAAGGTCGCGAGCGTCATGCCCCAGCGCGCCAGGGGCTGCCCACCCGTTGCGAGCGGTCGGGCGAGGACGCCGGCGGCGGACAGGTAGAGGACGACGGCGACCAGGGAAAGGGCAGTGACGATCATGGAGGCGCAGTGTGGCATAGAGCGGCGCGATTGTAGGGGCCGCCGGGCTGTAGGGTTCGGCTATAATCCGTGGTTTATCGCATCTTGACCGAATCCCCATGTTCGAATCGCTCAGCCAGCGTCTGTCCGACACCGTCAACCGCCTGCGTGGCCGCGGCCGGCTGACGGAGGAAAACATCCGCGAAACCTTGCGCGAGGTGCGCATCGCCCTGCTCGAGGCCGACGTGGCGCTGCCGGTGGTGAAGGCACTGGTCGAGCGCGTGAAGGTGCGTGCCGTGGGCCAGGAAGTGCTGAAGAGCCTTTCTCCCGGCCAGGCCCTGGTCAAGGTCGTCAGCGACGAACTGACCACCCTCATGGGCGCGGCCAACAGCGAGTTGAACCTGGCCGCGCAGCCCCCGGCCGTGGTCCTCATGGCCGGCCTGCAGGGCGCGGGCAAGACCACTACCGTCGGCAAGCTTGCCCGCTTCCTCAAGGAGCGCAAGAAGAAGCGCGTGATGGTGGTCAGCTGCGACGTCTATCGTCCGGCGGCCATCGAGCAGTTGCGCACCCTGGCCAGCCAGGTGGAGGTTTCCTTCTTCCCCTCCGAAGCCGGGCAGAATCCGGTCGACATCGCGAAGGCCGCCGTGGCGGCGGCCCGCCGCGAGGTCATCGACGTCCTGCTGGTGGATACCGCCGGCCGCCTGCACGTCGACGAAGCCATGATGGACGAGATCAAGGCGCTGCACGGCGCCCTCGATCCCATCGAAACGTTGTTCGTGGTCGACTCCATGACCGGTCAGGACGCCGCGAACGTCGCCAAGGCGTTTGCCGACGCCCTGCCGCTCACCGGTGTGGTCCTGACCAAGACCGATGGCGATGCCCGTGGCGGCGCCGCCTTGTCGGTGCGCTACGTCACCGGCCGCCCCATCAAGTTCCTCGGCGCCGGCGAGAAGTCCGACGCCCTCGAGCCGTTCCACCCCGATCGCGTGGCCCAGCGCATCCTCGGCATGGGCGACGTGCTGTCGCTGGTCGAGGAGGTCGAGCGCAAGGTCGACCAGGAAAAGGCGCAGAAGCTGGCCGAGAAGGTCATCAAGGGCAAGCGCTTCGATCTCAACGACATGCGCGACCAGCTCGAACAGATGAGCAACATGGGTGGCCTGGCGGGCCTCATGGACAAGCTTCCCGGCATGTCCAGCATCCCCGACAGCGTCAAGTCCAAGGTCAACGACAACGAACTGAAGCGCATGGTGGCCATCATCGGCTCCATGACGAAGAAGGAGCGCCGCCACCCGGACCTCCTGAACGGCTCGCGCAAGGCCCGCGTGGCGCGCGGCTCGGGCACCCAGCCCGCCGACGTGAACCGCCTGCTCAAGCAGTACATGCAGATGGAAAAGATGATGTCCAAGCTGTCCAAGGGCGGCAGCAAGGGCCTTCTCCGCCAGATGCGCGGTGCCATGAAGGGTATGGGCGGCATGATGCCGCCGCGCTGACAGGCAACACACGGAAGGGTCTGAACCCCTTCCCTTTTTCGAAATTTTCGCTAAAATGTCCGGCTTTACCGCGCCCGCTTCTCGCGCGCGCCTTGCCGGTCTGCGGCATTCTGGAGCTCGTAACTTATGGTCAAGATTCGTCTTTCGCGCGGTGGCGCCAAGGGCCGTCCGTTTTATCACGTTGTGGTGACCGACCAGCGCGCGCCGCGCGATGGTCGCAACATCGAGCGCGTGGGCTACTACAACCCGGTTGCTTCGGGCGCCGACAAGCGCCTCGAGCTCGACGTCGCCAAGGTCCAGGCCTGGGTGGCGAAGGGCGCGCAGCTGACCGACAAGGTCCGTGCCCTCGTGAAGGAAGCCGGCAAGCTGGCGGCTTGATGTCCACGGAGTCCGGGAAGCGCGTCCGCGTAGGGCGCATTGTCGGGCTCCACGGCGTGCAGGGACAGGTCAAGCTCGAAAGCTGGACCGAACCCCGCATCCAGATCTTCCGCTACCAGCCATGGCTGCTGACCGCGCCGGGCGTGGAGCAGGAGATGAACGGAGTCCGCGGGCGCGCGCAGGGAAAAGGCATCGTCGCCACCCTGCCGGGCATCGAGGATCGCGACCAGGCGGCCGCGCTGGTCGGTTGCGAAATCACGGTTTCGCGCGACACGCTGCCGCCGCCCGCACCGGGCGAGTTCTACTGGACCGACCTCGAAGGCCTTGAGGTCGTCACCACGGAAAACGCAAGCCTGGGGCGGGTGAGCCATCTCTTCTCCACCGGCGCCAACGACGTCATGGTGGTGAAGGAAGGCGACAGGGAGCGGTTGGTTCCGTTCGTCCAGGGCCCCTACGTGCATTCGGTCGATTTCGACGCGGGACGCATCGTGGTGGACTGGGACCCCGAGTTCTAGAACGCGAAGCCTGAAGATCATGCGCATCGACGTGGTTTCGCTGTTTCCCGATTTCGTCCGCCAGTCGGCCGCGATCGGGGTGGTCGGAAGGGCGCAGCAGCGCGAATTGTTGCAGGTGGAAACCTGGAACCCTCGCGACTTCGCCACCGACAACTACCGCACTGTGGACGGCCGCCCCTTCGGAGGCGGACCCGGCATGGTGATGCTGATCGACCCCCTGCGGGCCGCCCTGGCGGCCATCCGGGAGGCGGCAGCGGAGCCGGTGCATGTGATTTACCTCAGCCCGCAAGGTGCGCGGCTGACGCAGAAGCGGGTGGAAGCGCTGGCGAAGATGCCGCGAATCGCCCTGATCTGCGGACGTTACGAGGGTGTGGACGAACGCCTGCTCGAGCACGAGGTCGACGAGGAGCTCTCAATCGGCGATTATGTGCTGTCTGGCGGGGAACTCGGCGCAGCGGTGATCATCGATGCGGTGGGTCGTCTACAGGAAGGCGCGTTGAACGACGCGCAATCCGCCCAGCAGGACTCCTTCTCGGATGGCCTTCTGGATTGCCCGCATTACACCCGTCCCGTGCATCACGATGCGTGGGGCGGCGTGCCGGAGGTGCTGCTTTCCGGCGATCACGCGGCCATTCGCCGCTGGCGTCGAAAGCAGTCGCTAGGTCGTACCTGGCTGCGCCGGCCGGATCTGCTAACGCAGCGTGTGCTCGACGACGAGTCGAGGGCATTGCTGGACGAATTCCGCCGTGATTACGAACGGCTAAACGCTACAACGACAGGTGCGCCATGAACAAACTCCTCCAACAGTTCGAAGCCGAGCAGATCACCCGCCAGCTGCCGGATTTCGGTCCTGGCGATACCGTGATCGTCAATGTGAAGGTGAAGGAAGGTAACCGCGAACGCGTCCAGGCGTTCGAGGGCATCGTCATCGCCAAGCGCAGCCGCGGCCTGCATTCCGCCTTCACCGTGCGCAAGATCTCGCACGGCACCGGCGTGGAGCGCGTGTTCCAGTCGCACAGCCGCGCCATCGACTCGGTTGAAGTGAAGCGCAAGGGCAAGGTCCGCGGCGCGAAGCTGTACTACCTGCGTGGTCTGGAAGGCAAGGCTGCCCGCATCAAGGAAGACGTGGCCGCCGCCGCTGCCGCCAAGGCCGCGAAGAAGGCCGCTGCCGCCGCCGAGTAACCGGCTGCCGCAGGGCAAACAAAAAGCCCGCGAGCGATCGCGGGCTTTTTTGCTGTGCGGGAGCCGCTTCAGCGGCGATGGGTGCTTGCAGCCAGCTTGCCCGCTGCCGCGGGATCGCCGGCATAGCCGGCTCCCACAACAGCCGTCGACCTACACCGGCATGTATTCCTCGGCCAGCACCTTGGCCGGCTCCTGCAGGAAATTGCCCTGGATGAAGTCCACGCCGCAGGCGAACAGCAGCGACGTGCTCACGGCGTCCTCGACCCATTCGGCTACCGTCTGCTTGCCGGAGGCGTGGCCTTCCTTGCAGATCTCCGCGATCTTCTTCTGGTTTTCCGGATGCTGCGGCAGGTCGGTCATGAAGCTGCGGTCGATCTTCAGGAAGTCGACCTCGATGTGGTTCAGCAGCTGGAACGAATTGAGGCCTGAGCCGAACTGCTCGATGGCGAAGCCACCGCCCGCCTTGCGCCAGCCGGCGACGAACTCCTGCGTGGGGCGCAGGCTCGTGAGCACCTTGGACTCCGGCATCTCGATGACCAGCTTGCTGCGGCGAAGATTGGCACTTTCCAGGCGACGCACGAGCCAAGGCAGAAGATCGGGGTCCTCCAGCGACTGCAAGGTCATCTTCACGAAGTAAGTGGTGGTCAGCCCATCGTTCTCGCGATGCGCGAGCGCGTCGATGGCGTGCCCCAGCACCCAGCGGTCGATGGCCGGCAGCAGGCCGTTGCGTTCGGCCACGGGGAAGAAGTACGAGGGCAGCACGTCGCCCTTGGGGCCGCGCATGCGCACGAGGATCTCGTAGTACTCGCCGGCCGCGTCCTGCAGGCTGATGATCTGCTGGTGGTACAGGCGTAAGCCGTCCTGCGCCAGCGCCTCGCGAACGAGGTCCAGCCAGTACTGCTCGCGCTCCGCATCCGCCTTCTCGCGGGCACTCGGGTCGTGCAGTTCCACGCGATTGCCGCCCTGGTTCTGCGCGGCGCGCAACGCGGCGCTGGCCTGTTCGAGTACTTGCTCGGTGTTGGCGTTCTTCTCGGCCAGCAAGGTGCCGCCGATGGTGACCGTGACGGTGAGCGAGCGCGAGCCGGCGTCGAAGATGGTTTCCGCGATGGTCGTGCGGAGCCGTTCGGTGAGTGCCGCGTGTTCCAGGTCGCCGCGAGGCGACAGGATGAGACCGAGGGTGTGGTCGCCGACGACGCCCGCAATGTCGTCCTCGTCGATCGATTCACCGACTTTCGCGGCGAGCGCCGCGAGCAGGTGGTCGGCGTTGCCGATGCCGGCGCTCGCGACGATGTCCTTCCAGTTGTCCGGCTCCAGCAGGATCACGGCCTGACCCGCGCGGCCGGCCGCCGCGGCGGCCACTGCCTCGTCGATGTGTTCGAGGGTGCGCGCGCGGTTGAAAAGGCCGGTAACGGGATCGCGTTGCAGCTGGGCCACCAGTGCGGCGTCCACCGTCTGCTGGCGGAATACGATCTGCAGGCAGGACTCGCCTTCGAAGGTGGCATGCGCGAATTCCACCATGGCCTTGAACGTGCCGCCGTCGTCGCGGCGTGCAAGCAGTTCCATGGCCGGCGGGGCCTTCTCGCCCTTCGACAGCCCGCGCAGCGTGTTCTTGAACACGTCGGCGTGCGTGCCGGCAATGAGATCGAGGATGGGCAGGCCGATGATGTCGTCGAATTCGGCGAAGCCGAACGCTTCGAGGTACGCCTGGTTGACGCGCACGTGCATGCCTTCATGCACATAGGCGATGGCATCGCGGGAGGAATCGAGCAGCGCGTCGCAGCGGCGCTCCGTCTCACGCAACGAAGTTTCCAGACGGCGCACCTGACGGCGCGTGGAAAGCGCCTCGAATTCGCGCTGGACCACCATCAGTATCTGGTCGGGGCGTTTGCGCATGGCGATGCCGCGCGAGCCGCTGGCCATCAGGTCGGCCACCGCTTCGTCCTGCAGGCTGTCCACGACGGCGATGAGGGCAAGGTCGCGCCCGCTGGCGTCGAGCTGGCGCATCACCGCGGTGGCATCGATGCCGGGGACCGACGGGTTCATCAGCACCAGGTCCGGCACGTTCTCGTCGAGGCAGGCCTTGATCTCGTCGGGGTTGGTGGCGCGCGCCGGGCGCACCGCTATGCCGCCGTTGCGCAATACGTTGATCAAAAGCTCGGCGTCTTCCACCGAGTTCTCGATGAAGAGGATCCTGATGACGTTGTCGTGTTTCATGCCGTTCCGAATGCCGCTTGTCTATCCCCGCGAACCGGCTGGCCGGTCCGTTCCCCCATAGCGCGGTCCGGACAGGTCATGCTGACCGGATGCCGTCCATACTAACGCGCGAAATCGGCAATGGGTCGCTTCGCCGGATCGCCCTGGAGCTCGCGCACCAGCCGGGGCACCAGGAAGCCGGGCAATCGGGCCCGCAGGGCTTCCATCAGCCACAGGGCCCGGTCGTCGTCGACCTCGTAATGGGCGGCGCCCTGCACTTTGTCGAGCTGGTGCAGGTAGTAGGGCAGCACGCCCGCCGCGAAGGCACGCTCGCCGAGCGCGGCCAGGGCCTTCACATCGTCGTTCACGCCGCGCAGCAGCACGGCCTGGTTGAGCAGGGTGGCGCCGGCCGCCCGCAGGCGCGCGCAGGCCGCGTCGACCCCATCGTCGAATTCGTTGGCATGGTTGGCGTGCAGCACCACCACCTTCTGCAAGGGCAGGGCGGCAAGCCACGCCGTGAAGGCGTCGTCGATGCGTTCGGGCAGCACCACGGGAAGGCGCGTATGGATGCGCAGCCGGATCACGTGGGGCAGCTCGGCGAGGCCGCGGGTCAGTTCTTCGAGCTTGTGCGTGGCCAGCGAGAGCGGGTCGCCACCGGACAGGATGATCTCGCGGATCGAGGTGTCGGCCTGGACGTGGGCCAGGGCGTCGCGCCATTGCGCGGCGGCGGCGATTTCCTCGGCGTATGGGAAATGGCGGCGGAAGCAGTAGCGGCAGTTGACGGCACAGCTGCCGCTGGCGATCAGGAGGGCCCGGCCCTCGTACTTGTGCAACACCCCGTGGCCGGCGCGGGCAGCCATGTCGCCCACGGCGTCTACGGCATAGCCGGGGCGGACCTCGTGCTCTGCCGCACGCGGCAGCACCTGGAGCAGCAACGGGTCGTCGGGATCGCCCTGGCGCATGCGCGCTACGAAACCGCGCGGAACCCGCAGCGGGAAGCCCGCGTCGTCGGCCTGCAGGAGGTCGGCACGATGGTCCAGGCCGACGGCGGCCAGGAGTTCACGGGCGTCGGTGATCGATTCCCGCCAGAGTTCACGCCAGTCCCGGGAGGGCGGCGATAGGCGGGAGGAGGGGCTTGCGGTTATCATCATGGACCTTGGATCGGGCCCGGAGGCCCGTGACAACCTCTATTTTAGCTCTGGAGCAGATTCGCATGGCGACCCTTGGCCTCAATGACGTCAAAACGGGCAAGAAGATCCTTCACAACGGCGATCCGTGGGTCATCACCGAGGCCGACTTCATCAAGCCGGGCAAGGGCCAGGCGTTCACCCGCATCCGCATCCGCAACCTGAAGGACGGCCGCACCACCGAGCAGACGCTGAAGTCCAGCGACTCCTTCGAGGAAGCCGACGCCGTCGATACCGATGCCAGCTTCTCCTACGTGGAAGGCACCGGCAACGATCGCGAGTGGGTCTTCATGCATTCCGAAACCTTCGAGCAGTACCGCGCCAGCCTGGCCGCCATGGGCGACGCCTGGAAGTGGCTGAAGGGCGACGAGGAATGCGTCATCACCCTCTTCAACGGCAACATCATCGCGGTGCAGGCGCCGAAGTTCGTCGAACTGAAGATCGTCGAGACCGATCCGGGCGTCCGCGGCGACACCTCGGGCGGCGGCGGCAAGCCGGCCACGCTCGAAACGGGCGCCGTGGTGCGCGTGCCGCTCTTCGTCAACCAGGACGAAGTGATCAAGGTCGACACCCGCACCGGCGAGTACGACAGCCGCGTCAAGTAAGGCCAGCAGTTCGCCCTCTATCGCGGCACGGCAGCCCTTCCCGGGGCTCCGTGCCGCTCTTGTATCGAGGCTCCCGACGTCCCCACCGAGAGGCCCAGATGAGCGCCAGCCCCACTGAAATCGATCTCCTCGTGGAGGCCCGCTGGGTCGTCCCCGTCGAGCCCCACGCCGTGGTCCTCGACGATCACGCCGTGGCCGTGCAGGGCGGCGAGATCGTCGCCGTGCTGCCGATCGCCGAAGCGCGCAGCGCCTACGCGCCCCGCGAACGCGTCGTGCTCGACGAACATGCGCTGATCCCCGGATTGGTGAACGCGCACACGCACAACCCCATGACCCTGCTGCGCGGCCTGGCCGACGACCTGCCGCTGATGACCTGGCTGCAGGACCACATCTGGCCGGCGGAAGGCCGTGTGATGGGGCCCGACTTCATCCGCGACGGCGTGGAACTGGCCGTGGCGGAAATGATCCGCGGCGGTACCACGTGCGCCAACGAAAACTACTTCTTTCCCGACGTCATCGCCGCGACCTACCGCGCCATGGGCTTCCGTGCCGTGATCGGCCTGCCGGTGATCGACTTCCCGACGGCCTGGGCGAAAACGTCGGACGAATACTTCAGCCGCGCGCTCGAAGTACACGACAGCCTGCGCGGCGAGCCGTTGCTCACCACGGCTTTCGTGCCGCACGCACCGTATACGGTGTCGGACGAAAACTTCGAACGCATCCGCATGCTGGCCGACCAGCTCGACATTCCCGTGCACCTGCACACGCACGAGACCGCGCATGAAGTGGACGAAGCCGTGGCGAAGGACGGCATCCGTCCTTTCCAGCGCCTGCAGAAACTCGGGCTCGTCAACGACCGGCTCGTGGCCGTGCACATGACCCAGCTCACCGATGCGGAAATCGCGGCATGCGCGAAGGCCGGCGTGTCGGTCGTGCATTGCCCCGAGTCGAACCTCAAGCTGGCGTCGGGCTTCTGCCCGGCCGAGAAGCTGCGCGCGGCCGGCGTAAACGTGTGCATCGGTACCGACGGGTGCGCGTCCAACAACGACCTCGACATGTTCGGTGAGATGCGCACGGCGGCCCTGCTCGCCAAGGCCGTGGCCGGCGACGCGGCCGCGTTCGACGCGGCCTATGCGTTGCGTGCCGCCACGCTCAACGGCGCGACCGCGATCGGTCTCGGCGAGCGCGTGGGCTCGATCGAGCCCGGCAAGCGCGCCGATCTCGTCGCCGTGCGTCTCGACGCACTGGAAACGCAGCCGCTCTACCATGTGGCGTCGCAGCTGGTGTATGCCACGGGCCGGCACCAGGTCAGCGACGTGTGGATCGACGGGCGGCGCAAGCTTACGGACGGCCAGCTCGTCGACATCGACACCGCCGCCATTCGCGCGAAGGCGCGCGCCTGGCGGGAACGCATCGCCGCGGAGGACGCAGCATGAACGAACCCTTGCATCTCTACCTTGTGCTTGCCATGCGCACTCCCGACTTCCAGGCGGAAGCCGGCGCATCGCACCAGGCCTTCCTCCAGGACCTGATCGAGCAGGATCTGCTCGAACTCACGGGCCCCTTCACCGACGGCAGCGGCGGTGCCTACATCCTTCGCGCGCCCGACCTCGCCACCGCCACGCAGATCGTGCACAGCGATCCGCTGCATATCACGGGCTCGTCGACGCTCACCGTCCACGAGTGGCGCGTGCGCCGCTTCGGCACGGGGGAGTGAACGCCATGCAGAACCAGGCCAATGTCAGCGCCGAAGAAATCGCCCGTTTCGAGAAGCTCGCCGCGCGCTGGTGGGACCCGGACGGCGACTCGCGTCCGTTGCACGACCTGAATCCGGTACGCGCCGCATACATCGCCGGCCACGCCAACCTGCGCGGCGCGAAGGTGGTGGACGTGGGATGCGGCGGCGGCCTGCTGAGCGAAGCGCTGGCCCGGGCGGGCGCGAACGTCACGGCGATCGACCTCGGCGAGAAGCTGATCCAGATCGCGAAGCTGCACCTTTTCGAATCGAACCTCCAGGTCGACTACCGCGTGCAGTCCTCGACCGAATTGGCGGAGGCCGAGCCGGCCTCGTTCGACGTCGTCTGCTGCATGGAAATGATCGAGCACGTGCCCGACCCGCTGGCCCTGGTCCGCGACCTGTCGGCCATGCTCAAGCCCGGCGGCCAGCTGTTCCTCTCTACGCTCAATCGCACGCCCGCCGCCTTCGGCGCGGCCATCGTGGGCGCGGAGTACCTCATGCGCCTGCTGCCGCGCGGCACGCACCACTACGCGCAATTCCTGAAGCCGTCCGAGGTCGCGGCGATGCTGCGCCGGTTCGGACTGGAACTCGAAGACCTCCAGGGTCTCGCGTACAACCCGCTGACGCGCAACGCATCGCTCTCGCCGAACACGTCGGTGAACTACGTGCTCTCGGCGAGAAAGCCGGCATGAGCATCCTGCCGTTCAAGCCGGAAGGCGCGTTCTTCGATCTCGACGGCACGTTGCTCGACAGCGCGCGGGACCTCTACGCGGCGCTGCGCGTGCTGTGCGCGGAGCAGGGCGTCGACGCACCGGCGTTCGAACGCGTGCGCCCGGTCGTCTCGCGCGGATCGCGCGCCATCATCGGCAGCGGATTTCCCGGTGCGAACGAAGAAGAGATCCTGAAGCTCGTGCCGCGCTACCTCGCCATCTACGAGGCGGGCATGGCCGCGGGCACCGTGCCCTTCGACGGTATCGACGCCATGCTCGCAGGGCTCGATGCGGCGGGCATCCGCTGGGGCATCGTCACCAACAAGCCGGGCTTCCTCACCGACGCCCTGTTGCCGCAGGCGGTGCCGCATTGGAAGCCGGCCGCGGTGGTTTCCGGCGACACGCTGCCGGTGAAGAAACCCGACCCGGCACCCGTATTGCACGCCTCGGCGCTGGCAGGTTGCGATCCGTCGCGGTCGGTGTTCGTGGGCGACGACCGCCGCGACATCCTCGCCGGCAACGCGGCGGGCATGTTCACCGTGGCGGTCCGCTGGGGTTACCTGGATGGCGGCGATCCCGACAGCTGGGGTGCCGATGCGGTCCTCGACACGGCCGACGAACTCGCCGCCCTGTTGGGCGTGGGCGAGGTCCCGGCGTGACCGACGGCGCGACCCAGGGCTTCGTGGACAAGTGGCTGGCGGTACAGCCGCAGCAGCGGATCGCGCTCGGCTTCGTCGACGAGCGGGTGCGCGACGAGCGCGTCGCGCTGGCGGCGCTGGAACAGGAAATCGTGGCTTCCGCCTATGGCATCCGCGAGCCGCAGGTGGCCGCAGCCAAGCTTCAATGGTGGGCGGAGGAGCTCTCCGGCGCCGCGGCGAGCGGCGGCGGGCATCCGTTGACCCAGGTGCTGTTCGCGAGCGAGCGAGCACGTGCCATTCCCGGTGGCCTGTGGATAGCGCCGGTTCTTGCGGCGATGGCCCAGCTGGAGCACGGCACCGCCTCCGATTTCGCCGCCCAGGTAGTCGCTGCCCGCGGGCTCCATGGCGCCCTGGCCGAACTGGAAAACGCGTGGTGGTTCGGTGAGTCGTCGCCCACGGAATCCGCGGCGCGCATCGCGACCCTTTCGCACCTCGTCTTCGCGCTGTCGCGCCTGGAACTGGACGCCGAGCGTGAGCGGCTGCCGCTGCCGATGGCCCGGCTGGCCCGGCACGCGTTGGCGCGCGGGCAGCTGAAGGACGATTCCCCATTTCGCCGCGCAGCGCTGCGTGAGCAGCTGGGGGAACTGGCAGCGGGCCTCCGGGACGCGTTGGCCCTCGGCGAGCCGCTCAGCACCTTCCGGGGGCTGGAGGGCCGTACCGCGCTGTCCACGGCCGCTGGCGCCGCCCGGGCCGCGGAACCCTTTGCCGAGCTGCATCGCCGCCAATCGCGTTCCGGGCCCATGACGGCGATCCGCGCATGGCTTGCGGCCCGCCACGCAGGACGATTTGGCTGAACGCACCGTTTCCCGGCACTAAGCATTGAGCCCCTTCCACCGATGCCCCATGTCGGTCACGGTAAGCCGGTCAATGGCACGTCCCTTAAGGATCCTCTTCGATGTACATCCACGATTCTCCCACCCGCCTTCTGCCCGATGTCGCTTCCCAGGAACACGCCCTGGCCATCGGTACCCTCGACTGGGTGGGCATGGATGGCATGGAAATGCCCGTCGCGTTCGACGCGGGTGACGGCGATGTCCGCTCCACCGGTGCCCGTGTCGGGGCCTTCGTGAACCTCACGAAGCCCGAAGCCCGGGGCATCCATATGTCGCGGCTCTACCTGCTGGTCTCCGAGGCGCTGTCGGCCGGGCCGCTTACCGGCTCTGGCATTCGGGCCCTCCTCGAATCGTTCCTGACATCGCACGAAGGGCTGTCCGACCACGCGCGCCTCACCGTCGGCTTCGAGCATCTCGTGCGGCGCCGCTCACTGCGCAGCGACAACAGCGGTTGGCGCGCCTATCCGATCACGATCGATGCCACCCTCACCGGCGGCGAGTTCCGCATCGAGATCACCACCGACGTGGTCTATTCGTCCACTTGCCCGGCATCGGCGGCACTGTCCCGCCAGCTGATCCAGGACAACTTCGCAAAGACCTTCTCGGCCGACCAGCCGCTGGATCGCGAGACGATCCTGGCGTGGCTGGGCACGGAGCAGGGCATCGTCGCCACGCCGCACGCCCAGCGCAGTACCGCCACCATCCGTGTGCGGCCCGCGGGTGAGGGAGTGTTCCCGCTGATCGGCATGATCGACAACGTGGAAGCCGCCCTCGGCACGCCCGTGCAGACGGCAGTGAAGCGCGCCGACGAGCAGGCATTCGCCCTTGCTAACGGGCAGAACCTGATGTTCTGCGAGGATGCTGCGCGGCGTATTCAGAAGGCGTTGTCGAACGATCCGAACATCGCCGACTTCCACCTGCGCGTGGCGCACCACGAAAGCCTGCATCCGCACGACGCGGTGGCGTTCGCGTCGAAGGTCCGCTGAACGGATCCTTGTGGGAGCCGGCTATGCCGGCGATCCCGCGGCAGCGGGCAACCTTGCCGCAAGCACCCATCGCCGCTGAAGCGGCTCCCACACCACGCTTTCTTACCGGATGCCCGGCAGCAGCAGCGGATCCAGGCGTACGCCGAACCAGTTGAAGCCCCAGTGCACGTGCGGACCGGTGGCGCGGCCGGTTTTGCCCGCCGCGCCGATCACCTGGCCCTGGCGAACGCGCTGGCCCACCTTCACGTCGATCCGCGACAGGTGCAGGAAGTTCGACGACAGGCCGAAGCCGTGGTCGAGCAGAAGCGTGCCGCCGGTGAGGTAAAGGTCGGGCTTGGCGAAGGTGACCACGCCGTCGGCCGGCGCCTTGACCGGCGTGCCTTCCGGCACCGCGATGTCCATGCCCGAATGCGGTGCCTTCGGATCGCCGTTGTAGATGCGCTGGTTGCCGAAACGTCCGCTGATGCGTCCCGTCACCGGCCAGACGAACCCCTTCGCGAAATCCTCCCGCGCATCGTCGCGCTCGCGGGCTGTCACCACTTCGGCCTGTTCGCGCGCGATGCGGGCGGCGATGTCCGGCGGGGGATTCACCGTTTTCGGCGGCACACCTTCCACACGCTCGATCGGCCAGTCGCGCGGCGTGACCGCGATGCGGCGGTGATCGTTGCCGATGGCGACGTCGACAGGTCCCTGCTCGTCACGTCCGACCCCGAAGACGAACACGCCGTCGGCACCCACGCGCACGGGCTTGCCCGCCACGGTCACGCTCTGGCCGGAGGACGCCTGGCCGACGACCAGCGCGCCTTGGGAGACGGTTGCGGGCAAGGAGACCGTGGCGGCCCCTGCGGGAGCGGACAGCATGAGCGCGGCAAGCGCGCTTGAGAATGCTCTCATCGAGCGAAGGCCAACCGCTGGCCGCGCACCGTATCGTCCACGCGCTCGCCATCGAACACGCGCTGCCCGTTGACGAACGTGGACGCGATGCTGCTGCGGAACGTGGTGCCTTCGAACGGCGACCAGCCGCACTTGGAAAGCACCTCTTCGCGGGTGACCGTGTGCGGGCGCTTCGGGTCCACCAGTACGAGGTCGGCGGCGTAGCCCTCGCGGAGGAATCCGCGGTTCGCCACGTCGAACAGCTTCGCCGGCGCGTGGCACACGGTCTCGACCACGCGCTCCAGCGTGAGCTTGCCCTCGAACACACGCTCGAGCGCCGCCTGCAGGGCGAACTGCACGAGGGGCAGGCCAGAGGGTGCCTTGTCGTATTTCTGTGCTTTCTCTTCCAACAGGTGCGGTGCGTGGTCGGTGGCGAGAACGTCGAGGCGGCCTTCGGCCAGGGCCTTCGTGATGGCTTCGCGGTCGGCCTCGTCCTTGATCGCGGGATTGCACTTGATGAGGAAACCCTTCTCGTCGTAATCGGCCTTGCCGCCGAAATGAAGGAAATGCACGCAGGTTTCCGCCGTGATCCGCTTGCCCTCGATGGGGCCCGGTTCGAACAGGGCGAGTTCGTCGGCGGTGGAGATGTGCAGGACGTGGAGCCGGGTGTTGTGCTTCTTCGCCAGCGATATGGCGAGGCGCGTCGACTTGATGCAGGCCTCGCGCGAGCGGATGTGGGGGTGCTCCCAGGCGGGAATGTCCTCGCCGTATTTCTCGTGCGCCTTCGCGAGGTTCGCGTCGATCATCGGGGTGTCTTCGCAGTGCGTGATGATCGGCGTGGGGGCGTCGCGAAAGATGAGGTCGAGCGTTTCCGGGTTGTCCACCAGCATGTTGCCCGTGGACGCGCCCATGAACACCTTGATGCCCGGCGCGCTTTTCGGATCGAGCGCGCGGATGGCCTCGAGGTTGTCGTTGCTCGCGCCCATGTAGAAGGCGTAGTTCACGACGGACTTCGTCGCCGCGATGTCGTATTTGGCCTCCAGCGACGCGCTGTCGAGCGCGGGAGGCTTCGTGTTGGGCATTTCCATGAAGCTGGTGATGCCGCCGGCTGCGCAGGCACGCGACTCGTGCGCGATGTCGGCTTTCTGCGTGAGGCCGGGCTCGCGGAAGTGCACCTGGTCGTCGATCATGCCCGGCAGCAGCCAGAGGCCCGTGGCGTCGATAACCTGTTCGTCACGGTTTTTTTCCAGGCCCTGCGAGATCGTTTCGATTTTTCCGTCGCGAATGCGGACGTCTGCGGTGAAGCGGCGCCCTTCGTTGATCAGTTCGGCGTTCTTGATGAGCCACGCATCAGTCATGGGTATGAGCTCCTTGGGCGCCGCAGCGGCGCAGGACGAAGTGTTCCGGCACGGGGTCGAGGCCGCCTTCGCACAGCGGTTGGCAGCGCAGGATGCGCCATGCGCCAAGAATGCCGCCGCGCGCCGGACCGAAGCGCGCTATGGCAACCCGTGCATAATCGGAACAGGATGGATGGAAGCGGCAGCGTGCCCCCAGCATCGGGCTAAGCCACCGTTTGTAGAGGGATAGCAGGAATAGGAGGAGGCGGGTCACTGTGTGTCCGGTATCGACCGGCGTAGGCCAGCCGACAGTATCCCAGAAGACGAGGGCCTGTTCGCGAATAGTGTAAACAGGCCCTAGGTTGCTGGGGTAACGCATCTGGGCTATAACACCCCGCCGCCACGGCCACCGAGGTGAAGGAAATGGCGAAAAACGCTCGTAGTTCCGCAACCGCCAAGGGAGCCGCCAAGAAGGGCGGAGCCGGCGACGTGAAGAAGGCCAAGACGGTAGCGGCCGCGAAGACGACCAAGGCGCCGGTCAAGACGGCGGTGAAGTCGCCGACGAAGACGACTGCCAAGGTCGCTTCGAAGAAGGCTGCCCCGGCGCCGGTGAAAAAGGCCGCCGTGAAGACGGCAGCGAAAGCGCCCGCGAAGGCGGCTCCTGCCAAGAAGGTGCCGGTAAAGGCGCCTGTGGCCAAGGCCGCCGCGCCCAAGTCCGCACCCAAGGCGGCCGCGAAGCCCGTGGCGAAGGCGGCGAGCAAGCCTGCTCCGGCCGTGGCGAAGAAGACGGCGCCTGCCGCCGTGAAGAAGGCACCCGCGGCGCCGGTAAAGGCCGCACCCGCGCCGGCCCCCGCGCCGGCAGCAAAGAAAACCGCAACGGCCGCACCTGCCGCCGCGTCCCCCAAGGGGCGCACGGCCTCGGCCGTTGCCGCCGCATCACCACGGACAGCGTCCGCGGTGGGTGGCACCAACTCATCCAGAAACGAGAAGTCCGCGCAAGCCAGCATGAACAGCACTGCCTCCAATACCGCCGACAACGGCATCACGCGCGAAGACGGCCGCTATGCGCTGCCTGCTTCCACTGTCATCGACCTCCCCAAGGGCTACCGGCCGAGCGACGACGAGGAGTACATGAATCCTCGCCACCTCGCCTATTTCCGCAACAAGCTGAAGGAATGGCGCGAGCAGCTGGTGGAGGAATCCCGCCAGACCATGGACAACCTCCGTGAGGAAGTCCGCGACGTGGGCGACGAAGCCGAGCGCGCCACGCGCGAGACCGAGAACTCGCTCGAACTGCGCACCCGCGACCGCTACCGCAAGCTCATTTCCAAGATCGACAAGGCCCTGCGCCGCATCGAGGAAGGCCGTTACGGCTACTGCGAGGAAACCGACGAGGAAATCGGCGTCGATCGTCTCGATGCCCGCCCCATCGCCACGCTTTCCCTGGATGCCCAGGAGCGTCGCGAGCACCTGCAGAAGCAGATGGGCGACTGAACCACCTTTTACGGCATCCGGAAACGAAAAGCCCCGCATCGCGGGGCTTTTCTTTCGTGGCGTCTGGTGATGCCTGTGGGAGCCGCTTCAGCGGCGATCCCGCGGTAGCGGGCACGCTCGCCGCAAGCACCCATCGCCGCTGAAGCGGCTCCCACACAGGGGGAGGGCTATATCGTGGCCAGCGCTTCCGCAGCGTACGCCTTCAGCCTTGCCAGCATGGCCGCCAGGCCGTTCGAACGGGTGGGGGACAGGTGCTTGGCCAGGCCGATCTCCTGGATGAACGTGGGTTCGGTATCCACGATCTCCCGGGCGGACCGGTCCGAATACACGCGCAGCACGAGGGCGATCAGCCCTGACACGATGGCGGAATCGCTCGCCGCGTCGAAGTGCATTTGCGAGGCATCGCCCGACGGGATCAGCCACACCATCGACTGGCAGCCGTGCACACGGTTTTCTTCCGTCTTGCGCTCGTCCGGGAACGGGGGCAACTGGCGGCCCAGATCGATCAGGTACTGGTAGCGCTCGGTCCAGTCGCCGAAGAACGCGAATTCCTCGGCAATCGCGGCCTGGGCCTCCACGGCGCTGGTTTCCACGGGGGTGTTCATGCCTTCACCACGCTCCAGCGCGTGCCCTGTGCGCTGTCTTCGATCGCGATGCCCAATTCCTTGAGCTGGTCGCGAATGGCGTCGGACCGTGCGAAATCCTTCGCCGCACGAGCCGCCCGGCGTTCCTCCAGCAGGGCCTCGATGGCTCCGGCATCGATCGCGTCGCCGGGATTGCCCTGGCGGAACCAGGCTTCAGGGTCCTGCTGCAGCAGGCCGAGGAGGGCGCCGCCGCCGAGCAGGGCCGCCTTGGCGGGAGCGCGTGCGTCGCCCGTGGCGCGACGAGCGGCATCCGCCAGCTGCGACAGCTCGGCCAGGGCCTGCGGAGTGTTGAGGTCGTCGCACAAAGCGGCTTCCACGGCGCCCGGTATGACCGGTTCGCCCGCATCCACGTCCGCCATGTCGCGCAGGGCGCCGTACCAGCCGTCCAGCGTGCGCACGGCCTGGGTCATCGCGGCGTCGGACCAGTCCAGCGGCTGGCGGTAATGGCCGCGCAACAGCATCAGGCGCAGTGCCTCGCCAGGATGCTTCCGCAGCAGTTCATGCAGCTGGAGCACGTTGCCCAGCGACTTCGACATCTTCCGGCCATCGAAGGTCAGCATGCCGTTGTGCAGCCAGTAACGGGCGAACGTCCGCCCGCCATGGGCGCAGACGCTCTGCGCGATCTCGTTCTCGTGGTGCGGAAACGTGAGGTCCACGCCGCCGGCGTGGATGTCGATCGTCTCGCCAAGGTGGGCTTCGCTCATGGCCGAGCACTCGATGTGCCAGCCGGGCCGGCCGCGGCCCCAGGGGCTGTCCCAACCGGGTTGCTTGGCGTCGGACGGCTTCCAGAGGACGAAATCCCCCGGGCTTTTCTTGTAGGGCGCCACTTCCACGCGGGCGCCAGCGAGGAGCTCGTCCGGGTCGCGGCCGGAAAGCGCGCCGTAGGCGGGGAACGATTCGACGTGGAACAGGACGTGGCCCTCTGCCTCGTAGGCATGCCCGCCGGCGATGAGCCGCTCGATCATGGCCACGATCTGGGGGATGTGCGCCGTGGCGTGCGGTTCCACGTCCGGCGGGGCGACGCCGAGACGGGCGATGTCTTGGCGGTAGGCCTCGGCATAGCGTTCGGTGATCTGGGCGATGGGCACGCCGGCTTCGGCCGCGGCCGCATTGATCTTGTCGTCCACGTCCGTGATGTTGCGGGCGAAGACCAGCTTCGGGTAATGCCGCCGGATGAGCCGGGCGAGTACGTCGAACACGACGGCCGGGCGCGCGTTGCCGATATGGATGTAGTTGTAGACCGTGGGCCCGCAGAGGTACATCGTCACCCGTTCCGGATCGGTCGGGATAAACGCCTCCGTGCGGCGCGACATGGTGTTGTAGAGCGAGATCGGCATCGGCTGTCCGTGGGTATTGCGGGGGTACGAGCGTCCAGTTCGGGATAGTACCAAGGGCGGCCGGGGAATCGGCCTACGCGCGGGCGCGGATTTGGTTGACACGAGCGTGAATCTTACGCCCGAAGGTTCTAAGCGTGGATTCAGCGTGAACTTGATGAAATGCATGCCAGTAGGCGCTCTCGTGCGCCTCGCTGGAGGTTTTCCTACATGTCTCGCCTGCTCATCCCCGCGCTCATCCTCGCGGTTTTCGCTACCGGCGCCCAAGCCCAGGATCGTTACGGTCCGCCGCCGGGTCCGGGCCCCGACGACAACACCCATTACGGGTGGGCTGACGTGCTGCGCGTTGATCCGGTCTACGGCGTCTCCCGCGTCGAGACGCCGCGCCAGGAGTGCTACGACCAGCCCGTGGTCCGCCAGGAGTCCAGCGGCAACAGCACCGCGGGCACCATCCTCGGTGCCGTCGTGGGTGGCGTGCTGGGCAACACCGTCGGCAAGGGCGACGGCCGCAAGGCCGCCACCGTGGCCGGCGCGGTCGCCGGCGGTGCCGTGGGCAACAACCTCTCCCACCGGGGCGACCGCACTTACGAGGGCACCGAAACCCGGTGCCGCGACGTGAGCTCGGTGTCCGAACAGCGCCGCATAGCGGGCTACGACGTGGAATATCGCTATCGCGGCGAGGTCTACGTCTCGCGGCTCAACTACGATCCGGGCGAGCGTCTGCGCGTCCGCGTGAGCGTGTCGCCGGCCGACTGATACTTGTGGGAGCCGCGTAAGCGGCGCTGGGGTGTGGCGGGCAGGTTTGCCCCCGCCCCCGCCTAGCCCCCGGAGCGGGGGCC
>NZ_JBNDHZ010000037.1:0-46490 GCF_056755355.1 Luteibacter sp. HAY1-4A | reverse complement strand
AAATCCAGGGATCCGCGTGCTCCTGCGCCTGCTCTACAACCTCGCCATGTACCTGTTCACGCCCTTGGTGATGCTCCGCCTCATGGCGCGGGGCATGCGCTATGGCGACTACCACGTGCGCTGGCGCGAACGGTTCGGCCGGTTCAGAGAGCCGCGCCTGGCGGGCTGCCTATGGGTGCATGCGGTGTCCGTGGGCGAGGTGAACGCGGCCGAGCCACTGGTGAAGGCGTTGATGGAGGCGTACCCGCAGGCACCGATGTTGGTGACCACGGTGACACCCACCGGTTCCGAGCGCGTCCGTCAGTTGTTTGGCGACAGCGTGCACAGCGTCTATCTTCCCTACGACCTGCCGTTCGCGGTGAAGCGTTTCCTGCGCAACACGCGTCCGCGTCTGGCCGTGATCGTCGAAACCGAGATCTGGCCCAACCTCTACTTCGCCTGCCGCAAGCACGGCATCCCGCTGCTGATCGCCAATGCGCGTCTTTCCGAGCGCTCGCTGCGCGGCTATGCGCGGATGAGCTCCCTGGTGAAGCGCGCGCTGCGCTGCGTGAGCCACATCGCGGCGCAATCGCGAACGGACGCCGCCCGCTACCGCCTGCTCGGCGCCGAGCCCAGCCAGCTAACCGTCTGCGGCAACCTCAAGTTCGACATGCCGGTGCCCCAGGCAGCGTTGGAAGCCGGCACGGCCATGCGCAACGCGTGGGGCACGGGTCGTCCGGTATGGATCGCCGCCAGCACGCACGAAGGCGAAGAGATGTGTGTGCTCGAGGCGCACCTCGACGTGATGCGTCGTCTGCCCGATGCGCTGCTGCTCATCGCGCCGCGCCATCCGGAGCGCTTCAAGGCGGTGGAGTCCTCGGTGCGCAGTCTCGGTTTCAACGTGGCCACGCGCAGCGCCGACGGCGCGCCGGGCCACTCGACGCAATGTTTCGTCATCGACTCCATGGGCGAGTTGCTGCGCTTTTTCGCCTCGGCCGACGTGGCCTTCGTCGGCGGCAGCCTCGTGCCCATCGGCGGCCACAACGTGCTGGAGCCGGCAGCCCTGTGCAAACCCGTGCTGGTGGGCCCGCACACCTTCAACTTCGAGGAGATCACGCAGGCCCTGATCGACGAAGGCGGCGGCCAGCGAGTGAAGGACGAGACCGAACTGGGTGGACAGGTGCTGTCGCTGTTGCGGGACCGTGAGCGCCGCGAGGCCATGGGAGCCCGCGCGCGCCACGTCTTCGACAGCGAGCGGGGGTCGGTGGGGAAGGTGATGAAGCTCGTGGACAGGTTGTTGCAGGAATAGCCCGCGCGCCTTCTTCGCCCGCCGATGCGGCAGCGCACGGCAAAAAAAACGGGCCCGCAAGGGCCCGTTTTTCGTCGGCGAAGCTTCCGCCGTTACTGCAGCAGCGCGTTGATGGCCTCGAGATCCTTCACGTCCACCGTGCCGGCCGTCTGCTTCAGCAGCAGCTTGTCGAGGATGAACTGGTGACGGGCCTGCGAGTAGTCGCTGAGCGCCTGGGTGAGGTTCTGCTGCGCGAGCAGCACGTCGACGATGGTGCGCGTACCGACTTCGAAGCCAGCCTGCGTAGCGTCGCGGGCGCTCTCGGAGGACTCGACGGCGGCCTTGGTGGCCTCCACCTTGCTGATGCCGGCCACGACCGAACGATAGAAGTTCAGCGTGTCGCGGACGACCTGGCGGCGGGTGGCTTCCAGGGAATCCTGCGCGGCGTCGCGCTGGTAGATCGACTGGCGAACGCGCGACTGCGTGGCGCCGCCGGAGAAGATCGGCACGTTCAGCGTGAGGCCCACGGTGGTGCCGCCACGGCCGTTGCTGCCGCTGCCAAGCGTGCCGGCGGTACTGGCGGTGCCGGCGTTCTGCGTCCACGCCGTGGTCTTGCTGTAGCCGACGGTGGCATCGATGGTCGGCAGGTGGCCGGCCCGTGCCGAGGAAATGCTGTGCTCGGCCGAATCGACGTTGTACTGCGAGGCGACGATCGTCGGGTTGCTCTTCACCGCTTCGGCGACCCAGGCCTTCGGGTCGTTCGGCGACGGCGCGTCCATCGGCAGGTCTTCGCGCAGCTTCTTCAGGTTGTCGGCCGGCTTGCCGGTGATCTGGGTGAGCGCTTCGCGCGAATCGGCGAGGGTGTTCTCGGCCGTGATCACGGCGGCCACCGCGGTGTCGTGCTGGGCCTTGGCGTCCTGCACGTCGGTGATGGCGGCCAGGCCGACATCGAAACGCTGCTGGGCCTGCTCGAGCTGGCGAGCCAGGGCCTGCTCGTTGGCCTTCGCGAAGGTGAGGGCGTCGTCGTTGGTCAGCACCTGGAAGTACGCCGTCGCCACACGGGTGGCCAGCTGCTGCAGGGCGGCCTCGTACGTGGCGTCCTGGGCCTGCGACGACGACTTGGCCGCCTTCAGGTCGGCATAGCGGCTGAGATCGAGCACGCTCTGGCTGATCGTGGCGCTCACGTCGCGGGTGCGGGTGTGACCGGCGTCGCCGGTGAGCACCGGATTGCCGGCCCCGTCGACCACCGGGTTGCCCGCGGCATCGGTGACGATCGACCGCGACGGACCGTTCGGATCGCTCTGGTTGAGGCTGAGCTGGGCATTGATCTGCGGCAGCAGCAGGGCACGCGCCTGCGTCACGCCCTCACCCGTGGCGAGACGGGTGGAGTCGGCCTGCGACAGCACCGGGTCGTTGGCCCGGGCCTGGCGGTAGGCGTCGAGCAGGTCTTCCGCATGGCTCGCGAAAGGCATCGCGGCCAATGCCAGCGCGACAGTGAGCAGCTTCAAGCGCATGGTTTCGCCTTGTAAGTGAAGGATAGCGGGTGGGTCAGAGCACGAACCGCTTCACCGGCGCGGCATGCGCCAGGTACGGAAGGTCCGTTTCGAACAGCGATTCCTCGCGATACCGTCCCTCGCCCTCGTGGGTCAGCAGGACAGCCGTCTGCGCGGGCGAATCGCCGCGTACCACGAACATGCGTCCGCCGGGCTTCAGCCAGCGCACGAACTTCTCGGGAACGTTGTGCACGGCGCCCGTGACCACGACGGCGTCGAAAACGCCCGCGGGCGTGTAGCCGTTGACCGCCTCGGCGGTTTCGAGCTTCACGTTCGCCACGCCGGCAGCCGCCAGGCGCGCACGGGCGGCCTCGACGAAGTCGGCGTGCATGTCGATGCTGGTGACCTTGCCGGCGAGCCGGGCGAGGCATGCCGTGAGGTAGCCCGAGCCTGTGCCGATTTCCAGGACCTCGTCCACCTTGTTAAGCGCGACGGCCTGGAGCACGCGGCCTTCGATCACCGGCTTCATCATCACCTCGCCATGTCCCAAGGGCAGGGTGAGGTCGGCGAAGGCCACGTTGCGGTGCTCGGGAGCGACGAAGTCCTCGCGGCGCACGCTTTTCAGGGTCTCGAGGACGTCGGCGTCGAGAACCTCCCAGGGACGCACCTGGTTCTCGACCATGTTCTGCCGGGCCTGCTCGAAATTCATCGCCATGGTTGTATTCCGTACGAAAGCTGCAAAAAGATTCGGAAGGATAAGCGCTTAGCGCCCGGTTTCCCAATAGCTAGAGGCTGCGGTGCCGGGGCTCCGGGACGAAGTGCCGGAAGTCACCGGACTGGACTGACGGAAGTCATGCCCTTCGCCGAATGGCCTCAGGTACCTGAACGACCTGGGTGGTGAACCCCCGATCCCATGGGGTAACCGCCGCTGCATCCCCATTTACCATTCTAAGGTAGCCCGGACGGTCAGAACCCTGCTGGAAATAACTGAACCGACGCGTATAATAAAGTCATAATCTCTGTTTGTGAAGGTGCAGCCATGAACGCCAGCCCGAAACTCAAGACCCAGGGACCCGGGCGTCCGAAGGACATGGAAAAGCGCGCGGCCATCCTGGACGCCGCCAAGGCGCTCTTCACGCAGGGCGGCTTTGCCGGCACCAGCATGGACGCCGTCGCGGCTTCGGCCGGCGTGTCCAAGCTCACGGTGTACAGCCACTTCGGTGACAAGGACAACCTCTTCCGCGAGGTGATCCGCGCGCACGTGCAGGAGCGCCTGCCGGACGACCTGTTCGACTTCAGCCAGGGCGCCGACATCCGCGCCACGCTCACCAACATCGCCAGCCGCCACGCGGCGATGGAAACGAACACCGAGTCGGTGGGCACGTTCCGCGCCATCCTTTCCGACTGCCACAACGGCGGCAATCCGCGCTTCGGACGGCTCGTCTGGGAAGAGGGCCCGGTGCGCATGCACAAGCTGATGCAGCGGCTGCTCGAGGGTGCCGCCGCACGCGGCCAACTCGACATCCCCGACGTATCGCGCGCCACCACGCAGTTCCTCGCCCTGCTCAAGGGCGACCTGCTGATCCGCCGCCTGTTCGGTTGCGAAGACTGCGCCGTGCAGTTCGCGGAAGAGGTGAAGGCCAACGCGCTGGCCGCGGTCGACATGTTCATGCGCGCGTATTCCCCGCGCAACGTCAACGTCTGACCCGCTCGCACCCGCTTCGTGCTTTAATCCGTCGCGAAGCGGGGGTGCCCAAGCGAAACGCGCGGGCTGAGAGAGTCCCTTCGAACCTGATCCGGTCCGTACCGGCGTAGGAAGCTTCGTCCACGATCGGCATGCGTACGCGCATGCCGTGTCCCGTGACGGCGCCGTCCGCTTCTCCCTTCCCCCTGAGGAACGAGAAGCCGATGAACGCCATGCCCTCCGATCTGGCCCGCGCCGCGCGCGAGCTGTCCCAGTCAGTTACCGCACCGATCTCCGGTTCGCGCAAGGTCCATGTGACCGGCAGCCGTCCGGGCCTGCGCGTGCCGATGCGCGAGATCGCGCAATCCGCCACACCCACGCTCTTCGGCGGCGAAGCGAATCCGCCGATCGTGGTCTATGACACGTCCGGGCCCTATACCGACCCCTCGCACACCGTGGATCTCGCGGCCGGCCTGCCGGCCCTGCGCGCCGCATGGATCGCCGAACGCGGAGACGTCGAGCGGCTGGATGGCTTGTCGTCGAGCTTTGGAAGGGGCAGGGCGAACGACGCGCGCCTCGACGCCATACGCTTCGGCGGAACGCGCCAGCCGCTGCGTGCCCGCGGCGGCGCGAACGTCACGCAGATGCATTACGCCCGGCGCGGCATCGTCACGCCGGAAATGGAATTCGTCGCCATTCGCGAGAATCAGCGGATCGATGCGCTGGCCGATGCGGTCCTCCGTGCGCAGCATCCCGGGGAGGCGTTCGGTGCGGCATTGCCTGCGCGCATCACGCCGGAGTTCGTGCGCGACGAAGTGGCGCGCGGCCGCGCCATCATTCCCGCCAACATCAACCATCCCGAAGCCGAGCCTATGATCATCGGCCGGCGTTTCCTTACCAAGGTCAACGCCAACATAGGGAACAGCGCGGTGAGTTCCGGCATCGCGGAAGAAGTGGAGAAGCTCGTGTGGGCGATCCGCTGGGGCGCAGACACCGTCATGGACCTTTCCACCGGCAAGCACATCCACGAGACACGGGAGTGGATCGTACGCAACGCTCCGGTGCCCATCGGCACCGTGCCCATCTACCAGGCATTGGAGAAGGTAGGCGGTGTCGCCGAGGAACTGACCTGGGAGATCTTCCGCGACACGCTCATCGAGCAGGCGGAACAGGGCGTGGACTATTTCACCATCCACGCTGGCGTGCTCCTCCGCTTCGTGCCGCTCACGGCGAAACGTATTACGGGCATCGTGTCGCGCGGCGGGTCCATCATGGCGAAGTGGTGCCTGGCGCACCATCGCGAGAATTTCCTCTACACGCATTTCGAGGACATCTGCGAGATCATGAAGGCCTACGACGTGTCCTTCAGCCTGGGCGACGGCCTGCGGCCAGGATGCGTCGCCGACGCGAACGACGCGGCGCAGTTCGGCGAACTCGACACCCTGGGCGAGCTGACGAAAGTGGCATGGAAGCACGACGTGCAATGCATGATCGAAGGGCCGGGACACGTGCCCATGCAGCTCATCAAGGAGAACATGGAGCGGCAGCTGGAAAAGTGCCATGAGGCGCCGTTCTATACGCTCGGGCCGCTCACGACCGACATCGCTCCCGGCTACGACCACATCACCAGCGCCATCGGCGCCGCGATGATCGGCTGGTTCGGCACGGCCATGCTCTGCTATGTGACGCCGAAGGAACATCTTGGCCTGCCCAATCGCCAGGACGTGCGCGATGGCATCGTCGCCTACAAGATCGCCGCGCACGCGGCCGATCTGGCGAAGGGGCATCCTGGCGCGCAGGTGCGCGACAACGCGTTGTCGAAGGCCCGTTTCGAGTTTCGCTGGGACGATCAGTTCAACCTTGGGCTCGATCCCGAGAAGGCACGGGAATTCCATGACGAGACGATGCCGAAGGAAGCGCACAAGTCGGCGCACTTCTGCTCCATGTGCGGACCGAAGTTCTGCTCGATGAAGATCACGCAGGAGGTGCGGGATTTTGCGGAGGGGATGGAGGGAAAGGCATTGGAGTTCCGGGAGCAGGGTGGCGAGGTTTACCGGAAGGCTTGAACTCAATGTGGGAAGCGCGCTGGCGCGCGAACGGTCTTGCCGCGAGCATCCCTCCGCGCGCGGGCACGCTTCCCACGATCCGGCCTCCCGTCTTCACCGGCTTTTCCCGTCTCACGCCCTACCGTCATGGTCTTCCCAGTCCCTTCTCCAGGAGACCAGGCATGTCCCAGCCCAAGCCCTTCATCAGCGATATTGAGAACATCCGCAAGCGCGCCCGCGAACACATCGATAACGGGGCGGTCACCTCCGGTTATCGCGCGGACCGCGAAACGGTCATCAAGCTCCTTAATGAAGCCCTCGCCACGGAACTCGTCTGCGTGCTGCGCTACAAGTACCACTACTACATGGCACCGGGCATCCACTCGCAAAGCGTGAAGGCGGAGTTCCTCGAACACGCGACGCAGGAGCAGGAGCACGCCGACCGCATCGCCGAGCGCATCACGCAGCTCGACGGCACGCCCAATTTCAATCCCGAAGGCCTGCTTTCGCGCAGTCATGCCGATTACGTGGAAGGCACCACCCTGGTGGACATGATCAAGGAAGACCTGGTCGCCGAGCGCATCGCGATCGACAGCTACCGCGCCATCGTGCAATACATCGGCGACGACGATCCGACGACGCGGCGCATCATGGAAGACATCCTGGCGCAGGAAGAGGAACATGCCGAAGACATGGCGACGCTGCTCGAGAACCTCGGTGCGAAGGGCGAACCCGCGGCCCACTGAGCTAAGCTAGGCGCTCACGTTCGCGACAAGAAGGAAGTCTCCATGAATGCGACCGCCACTCCCGCGCCGGCCCGGCGCCGGCGCAATCCGCTCGGCCTGGCGATCCTCCTGCCGATCGCCCTGCTGATCCTGCTCGTGCTGCTGCTCATGTGGTGGTGGGACAAGGAGCCGGAACAGTTCGACCCGGTCGCGGCCACCACGGCGCACATGAAGGACATCGGCCGGCCCATGAGCACGGGCGCCGTGACCACGTACACATTGATCCGCTCGGTCGACACGCTGATGGACAAGCGCGGCGGCTACCTCAGCAACGACCGGATGCCCCCGGGCGTGTTCATGGATAACATGCCCAACTGGGAATTCGGCTCGCTGACCGCGTCGCGTGACCTGGCACGCGCACTGCGCAACGACTTCAGCCGCTCACAGACGCAGTCCACCGAAGACAAGGACCTCGGCGAGGCCGATCCTTTGCTCAACAGTCCCAACGACCGCTGGTTGTTGCCCAGTTCGGAATCGCAGTACGGCAAGGCGGTGGACGACCTCGACAACTACCTGTCGCGGCTATCGGATGCGGCCGACGCCAACGCGCATTTCTATGCGAGGGCCGACAATCTTGCCGATTACCTGCAGACGGTTTCGGCACGCCTCGGTTCCCTGTCGCAGCGGCTGTCCGCCAGCGTGGGCCAGTTGAAGGTGGACGCGGCTCCGGATGCCGCCGTGGGTGCGAACGCGGGCCCTGCCAAAGCGATCTACGTGAAGACGCCCTGGTCGAAGATCGACGACAACTTCTATGAAGCGCGCGGTTACACCTGGACGTTGCTCGAACAGCTCAAGGCGATCCGGCACGACTTCGCGCCCATCCTGCGCAGCAAGAACGCCGACGCGAGCCTGCAGCAGGTCATCCGCGAACTCGAGGAGTCGCAGAAGTCGCTGGGCAGCCCGGTGGTACTGAACGGTTCACCGTTCGGTTTCTTCGCCAACCACTCATTGGTCATGGCGAACTACGTGTCGCGCGCGAACGCCGCGATCATCGACCTGCGGGCCCTGCTGGGCCGCGGCTGAGAGGGCTTTATGTGGGAGCCGCTTTAGCGGCGATGGGTGCTCGCCGCGAGTTTGCCCGCTGCCGCGCAGCATCGCCGGCATAGCCGGCTCCCACACAAAGGCCGTCCTGACTCCGGGTTTTACTTATCGGCCTTGTAACGGCCCATGCCGGCCGTGATCTCGGCCTTCGCCTCGTCGGCGCCGACCCAGCCCTCGACCTTGACCCACTTGCCCTTCTCGAGGTCCTTGTAGTGCTCGAAGAAGTGGCCGATGCGCTCCAGCCAATGGCCCGACACCTGCTTGATGTCGCGGATGTGCGCGTAGCCGGCGAACACCTTTTCCACAGGGACGACGACCAGTTTCTCGTCGGCGCCGGCTTCATCGGTCATCTTCAACATGCCGACCGGATGGCAGCGGATCACCGAGCCCGGGACCAGCGACAGGGGCAGGATCACCAGGGCATCCAGCGGGTCGCCGTCGCCGCCCAGCGTGCCCGGCACGTAGCCGTAGTTGCACGGGTAGCGCATCGGGGTGGAGAGGATGCGGTCGACGAAGATGGCACCGCTTTCCTTCTCGACTTCGTACTTGACCGGCTCGGCATCCTTCGGGATTTCGATGATGACGTTGATTTCGTCCGGCACGTTGCGGCCAGCGGAAACGAGGTGCAGACCCATGGGATTCCTTGATTCTTTGGGGATTAGGCGGGCCGGATAGGATACGGCCAGCCCACCCCCGGGGAAACCCCGGTCTGGCCTCGAGGACCGTGGAGCCCATCTCAGCGGCGAAGACCCGTGAGACCCGCTTCAGCGGCGAGGCCCTTGTAGGAGCCGCTTCAGCGGCGATCCCGCGGTAGCGGGCACGCTTGCCGCGAGCACCCATCGCCGCTGAAGCGGCTCCCACACGAGACCTCCTGCCCCTGGGGCAGGAGGCTCCGGCCTACTTCAGGTGCTCCCAAAGATAGGTGTACGCCAGGGCGTTCATGAACGCCGACTGCTTGTTGTCGGCCGCCGCCCCGTGGCCACCTTCGATGTTCTCGTAGAAGCTGGCATCGAAGCCCATGGCCTGCATGCGCGCGGCCATCTTGCGGGCGTGCACCGGGCCCACGCGGTCGTCGCGGGTCGAGGTGGTGAAGAGCACCGGTGGATACTTGGTGCCCTTGTGGAGGTTGTGGTACGGCGAGAAGGTCTGGATGTACTTCCATTCGTCCGGCTTGTCCGGGTCGCCGTATTCGGCCATCCACGATGCACCGGCGGACATGTGCGGATAGCGCTTCATGTCCAGCAGGGCTACCTGGCTCACGACCGCGCCGTAGAGCTGCGGATACTTCGTCAGCATGTTGCCGGCGAGAAGGCCGCCGTTGCTGCCGCCCATCATGCCCATGTGTTTCGGGCTCGTGATCTTGCGGTCGATCAGGTCCTGCGATACCGCCGCGAAATCCTCGTACGCCCGCGGACGGTTGGCCTTCAGCGCAGCCTGGTGCCAGCGTGGACCGTATTCGCCGCCGCCGCGGATATTGGCAACCACGTACACGCCGCCCTTTTCCAGCCATGCACGTCCCACGGCCGCCGAATACATCGGTTGCAGCGCGATTTCGAAACCGCCGTAGCCGTAGACGAGCGTCGGGTTGTTGCCGTCGGCCTTCATCGCCTTCGGGGCGATCTCGAAATAGGGCACCTTCGTGCCATCCTTCGACGTGGCGAAATGCTGGCTAACCACGTACTTCGATGCATCGAAGAAAGCGGGGCTGTGCTTGAGGGCCTCGCTGCCACCCTGGCCGATCACGCCGTAGTACAGCGTGGGCGGCTGGAGGTACCCGGACACGGTGAGGAAATACTCGTCGGTATCGTCCGCATCCACGCCCGCCGCCTGGATGGTGCTGAGTGCCGGAGCATCGCCCAGTGGTTCGCTCTTCCATTCGCCCTTGGGCGATGGCGTAAGGATGCGCACTTCACTCACCACGTCGCGCAGCACATTGAGGATCAGGTGGTGCCGGGTCCACGAATGCCCGGACAGCGAGGTATGGTCGTCCGGCGTGAACAACACGGTGATGTCGCGCTTGCCCGCCATGAAGTCGTCGAAGTTCGCGGCGAGCAGGGAGCCGGAAGGATACGTCTTGCCGCCTACCGTCCAGGCCGTGCGCAGTTCGATCAGCAGCCATTCGCGCTCGACATCGGTCTCCGCGTCGTTGGGCACGTCGATCTTGGTGAGCTTGCCGTCCTTGCCGCGCAGGAAGGTCTCGCTGTTGTAGAACTCCAGCGCGCGCGACACGAAATCGCGTTCGTAACCGGGCGTGCGGTCGCGGAACGCCCAGATCGACATGTCCGTCTTCTTGCCTTCGTATACCGTCTTGGCCGACGACAGGGGCGTGCCCCGCTTCCACTCCTTCACGATGCGCGGGTAGCTGGAGTCGGTCATCGACCCCGGGCCGAAGTCGGTCGCCACGTAGAGGTGGTCGTCGTCGATCCAGGCGGTCTGCGTTTTCGCTTCGGGCAAGGTGAAGCCGTCCTTCAGGAACGTCTTCGTCGACAGGTCGAACTCACGCACCACGTCGGCGTCGGCACCGCCGCGCGAGAGGTAGACGAGGCAGCGGCGGTAATCCGGCTTCAGGCACTGCGCCGCGTGCCACACCCAGTTCTCCTTTTCGGAGGCGGCGAGCGCATCGAGGTCGATCACCGTTTCCCACGCCGGCTTGTCCTTCCGGTACTCGGCCAGCGTCGTGCGCCGCCAGAGACCCTTGGGGTGCTCCTTGTCGCGCCAGAAGTTGTAGAAGTGGTCGCCGATCTTGGTGACCATGGGAATCTTCGCGTCGGAATCGAGCACCTCGAGGATGCGCGCGTCCAGCGTCTTGAAATCCTGGCTTTTGGCGTATGTGGAAACCGTCGAGGTGTTCTGTGCCTTCACCCACGTGAGGGGCTTGGCACCGTCGATGTCCTCGAGCCAGAGGTTTTTGTCGTTCGCATCCGCCTGGGCGGCGGGCGGGGTCTTCGGAGTGTCGTATGCCTGGGTCATGCCACTGAAGGTAAGGGCGAAGGCCAGCGCAAGCCAGCGTCTGTGCATGCTTCGAATCCAATTAGGAGTTTAGAAAGTGTGGGAGCCGCTATAGCGGCGAGGAGCCAACGAAGCGATGAGGCGGCGAGGCAAGTCCCCTCGCCGCCATGGCGGCTCCTACAGCGGAGCCGCGTTACAGCAACGGGATCAGCAGCAGCGCGACGATGTTGATGATCTTGATCAGCGGATTCACCGCCGGGCCCGCCGTGTCCTTGTACGGATCGCCCACGGTGTCGCCCGTGACGGCAGCCTTGTGTGCGTCCGAGCCCTTGCCACCGAAATGACCGTCCTCGATGTACTTCTTCGCGTTGTCCCAGGCGCCGCCGCCCGTGGTCATGGAGATGGCCACGAACAGGCCGGTGACGATCGTGCCGATCAGTACGCCGCCCAGTGCCTGCGCACCGGCCAGGGGACCGCCTAGCCACTTGAAGCCGAAGATCACCACCACGGGCACCAGCACGGGCAGGAGCGAAGGCACCAGCATTTCGCGGATGGCGGAACGGGTAAGCATGTCCACCGCGCGCGAGTAGTCGGGCTTGGTGGTGCCCTGCATGATGCCCGCGATCTCCCGGAACTGGCGGCGCACTTCCTCCACCACGGCACCGGCGGCGCGGCCCACCGCCTCCATCGCCATCGCGGCGAAGAGGTACGGAATGAGGCCGCCGATGAGCAGGCCGATGATCACGTAGTGGTTCGACAGGTCGAAGGTCACCGGCGTGCCGCCGAAGTGCAGACCCAGGTTATGGGTGTAGTCGGCGAACAGCACCAATGCGGCAAGTCCCGCGGAACCGATGGCGTAGCCCTTGGTCACGGCCTTGGTGGTGTTGCCCACCGCGTCCAGCGGGTCGGTGACGCCGCGCACTTCGGCCGGCAGTTCGGCCATTTCGGCGATGCCGCCCGCGTTGTCGGTGATGGGGCCATAGGCATCCAGCGCGACTACCATGCCCGTCATGCTGAGCATGGCCGTGGCCGCGATGGCGATGCCATAGAGGCCGGCCAGTGCGAAGGCACCCCAGATGGCCGCGCACACCGCCAGCACCGGCAGTGCCGTGGATTTCATGGACACGCCCAGGCCGGCGATGATGTTGGTCGCGTGGCCGGTGGTCGAGGACTGCGCCACGTGGCGCACCGGGCGATATTCCGTGGCGGTGTAGTACTCGGTGATCACGACCATGGCACCCGTCAGCACCAGTCCGATCAGGGTGCAGCCATAGATGCGGCCCACGCCGAAGCCCGAATCGGCCATCAAGGCCTGCGTGATCGGCCAGAACGCGATGGCCGCCAGCACGGCGGACACGGCCACGCCCGCGTACAACGCGTTCATGATCTTCCCGCCGCGGGTCTTCACGAAGAAGGTGCCGATCACGGAAGCGACGATCGAGGCGCCGCCGAGCACCAGCGGGTACAGCACCCCGTTTGGCCCGACCACGGTCGCCATCACGCCACCGAGCAGCATCGTGGCAATGAGGGTCACCGCATACGTCTCGAAGAGGTCGGCGGCCATGCCGGCGCAATCGCCCACGTTGTCGCCCACGTTGTCCGCGATCACCGCCGGGTTGCGGGGATCGTCTTCGGGAATGCCCGCTTCCACCTTGCCCACCAGGTCGGCGCCCACGTCGGCGCCCTTGGTGAAGATGCCGCCGCCGAGGCGGGCGAAGATGCTGATGAGCGAGGAACCGAAGGCCAGGCCCACGAGCGCATGCAGCACATGCGTCTGTTCGTAGCCCATGTGCGTGAGCACGCCGTAGTAGCCGGCAACGCCAAGGAGGCCCAGGCCCACCACCAGCATGCCGGTGATGGCGCCGCCCCGGAAGGCCACGGCGAGGGCAGAAGAAAGGCCGCTCCTGGCGGCCTCGGCGGTACGCACGTTGGCACGAACCGACACGTTCATGCCGATGTAGCCGGCGGCTCCCGAGAGGACCGCCCCCAGCGCGAAGCCTATCGCGGTACCCCAATCGAGGAAGATGCCGATGAGCAGGAAAAGTACGATGCCGACCACGCCGATGGTGGCGTACTGGCGGTTGAGGTAAGCGCGGGCGCCTTCCTGGATGGCGGCGGCGATCTCCTGCATTCGTTCGTTGCCCGGCGACCTCGCCAGTACCCAGCTGACCGAAAGCGCGCCGTACAGAATCGCGACGACCGCACATGCCAGCGCGATCCATAAACCGTACTGTTGCAGCATCGAAGCCTCCCCGAATTGTGGGAGCCCAACATGGGGCCCGGTCCGAGTATAGGCAGGGGAGGTGTCGATTGGCGTTGTGCGCTGCGCAAGTTGCTTGCGCAATGGGAAGCGCGCCCGTACGAGCGCGCTTCCCGCAGGTACCTATGCCTGCTCTATCGGCTTACTGCGAAACGATGTCCGCGATGATGCCGGTGGCGATGGCGACGAGCAGCAGGTCGCCATTATCGGCGCGCACCCAGTGGTAGTCGCGCGGCGGCGGGCGCAGGCGGCGGCCGCGCCAGTCTTCGATCACGATCACACGGCCGTCGTAACGGTGCCCGCGCTCCCAATGACCGCCCGGGCCGGGGTGCCAGTCGCCACGGCGGTCGTCGCGGCCGTAGTGGTTGCCATTGTCGTGGTGGTCGTCACGGCCGTAATGGTTGCCGTTGTCGTGGTCGCGGCGATCGTGCTTGTCATCGTGCCTGTCATCATGCCAGTTCCCGTGATCCTGGATCGGGGCGGGCGCGAACGCGAACGCCGGGGCGATGACGCCTGCAGCGGCGATGGAGAAAACCAGCTTGCCCAGCATCTTCATGCGATGACTCCGTTTAGCGGGTGGCGATGTCGAGGATCACGCCAGTGGCGATAGCCACGAGCAGGAAGTCGTCGTTGTCACGGACCCAGTGGTATCCATGCGGCGGCGGACGCAGGCGGTAGCTGCCGTAGTCGTAGACGACCACGGGGCGGCCATAGTAGCGGTGACCGCGTTCCCAGTGACCCCAGCGGTTGTAGTAACGCGGCGGCGGGCCGTAATAGACCGGCGCCGGGTGGTGGTAGTAACCGTGGCCGTAGTAGCGCGGCGGAGGCGGGGGCGGACGATGCCCGTGCCAGCCGTTGTCGTGACGCCACCGGCCGCCGTCGTCATGACGGTAGTCGCGACCGTCGCGACCACGGTCATGGCCATGTTGGTCGTCCGCTAAGGCCGCGGTGGTGGCGACCAGCGCGATGGCGGCAAACGCGGTACGCAGCATCGTTTTCATGTCCTGTCTCCCAGTGCGATCGCTGTGCCGCGGGTTCGTGCGGCCGATCGGCAATTCGGATGCTAGGAAGGCGAGGCTGAACGCGGAGTCCTACGAATTGAAAGCTCCGCGAAAGTGTTCATTGTCTCGACAGCTAATGAACCGAGCGGTTCAGGAAATGGAGCCTGGACGGAATTCCAGCGTGAGTTCGGCCGGGCGCTCCGGAAGGCTCAGACGGGTACGCCGCTCGGGGGAACGGGCCAGGACGCGGCCTCCGCGAACGACGAGGAGCCGGGCGGCCTTCAGCCGGATGGCTTCGTGGACATCGCCGGCCTGCAGCAGCACGAAGTCGGCGCGGTTCCCCGGCGCGATGCCGTAGCCGTCCAGCCCCAGCACCCGTGCCGCGTGGGTCGTGACGGCATCGAAACACCTCGCGACACCGTGAGTGGACGTCATCTGGGCCACGTGCAGCCCCATGTGCGCGACCTCGAGCATGTCGCCACTGCCCATGCCGTACCAGGGGTCCATGACGCAATCGTGCCCGAACGCCACGTTGACGCCGGCATCGAGGAGCTCGGGCACGCGGGTCATGCCGCGACGCTTCGGGTACGTATCGTGCCGCCCCTGCAAGGTGATGTTGATGAGGGGATTGGCGATGGCATGCACGCGGGCTTCCGCGATGAGCGGAAGCAGCTTGGACACGTAGTAGTTGTCCATCGAGTGCATCGACGTGAGGTGCGAACCCGTCACGCGATCCTGCAGCCCCGTGCGGATCGTTTCCGCTGCCAGCGTCTCGATATGCCGCGACATCGGATCGTCGGATTCGTCGCAATGCATGTCCACGCGCAGCCCGCGCTCGGCAGCCAGCTCGCACAGCCAGCGGATCGAAGCGGCGCCATCCGCCATCGTGCGTTCGAAATGCGGAATGCCTCCCACGACGTCGACACCCATGTCCAGCGCGCGCACGAGGTTCCCGCGCGCGTGGGCGGAGCGCAGCAGACCGTCCTGCGGGAACGCCACCAGTTCGAGGTGGAGGTAAGGCGCCACGCGGCGCTTCACTTCGAGCAGTGCCTCGGTGGCGAGCAGACGGTCGTCACAGATGTCGACATGGCTGCGGATGGCGAGCAGGCCCTGCGCCACCGCCATGTCGCAGTACGCCATCGCGCGGTCCACCAGCGCCTGCTGGGTGAGGTCGGGCTTCAGTTCGCCCCACAGTGCGATGCCTTCCAGCAGCGTGCCCGAGGCGTTCAGCCGGGGCAGGCCGAGGGATAGCGTGGCGTCCATGTGGAAGTGCGCATCGACGAAGGGCGGGCTGACGAGACGACCGGCTGCGTCGATTTCCTCAGCGCCCTTTGCCGGTAAGGCGGGCTGGATCGCGGCGAACCTCCCGCCATCGATGCCGATGTCCACGTCGGAGCGCCCATCGGGAAGGTTGGCGTGACGAATGATGAGGTCCATGGGGCGGTTCCGGCGGCGATTCGCCCATGATAGCGGGGCCTTCACGCGCCCGGAGACCTCTTTTGGCACCATGGGATTCCCCATGAACGTGACCGAGAAACTCGCCATCCTCGCCGACGCCGCGAAGTACGACGCCTCGTGCTCGTCGAGCGGCGGCAAGGGCCGGAATTCGCTGAAGAGCGGTGGCATCGGCTCGACCGAAGGCATGGGCATCTGCCACGCCTATGCGCCCGACGGGCGCTGCATCTCGCTGCTCAAGATCCTGCTGACGAACTTCTGTGTCTACGACTGCGTGTACTGCGTGAACCGGCGAAGCAGCAATGTGCGTCGGGCGCGTTTCACGGTCGAGGAAGTGGTGGACCTCACACTGGCGTTCTACCGCCGCAACTACATCGAGGGCCTGTTCCTCTCCTCGGGCATCATCCAATCGCCCGACTACACGATGGAACAACTCGTTCGCGTCGCGCGCACGTTGCGCACCGAGCACACGTTCGCCGGCTACATCCACCTCAAGACCATTCCCGACGCGGCACCCGAGCTGATCGACGCCGCCGGCCGCTGGGCCGATCGTCTCAGCATCAATGTGGAGATGCCCACGGAGGGCGGCCTCAAGTCCCTGGCGCCGGAGAAGGACCTGGGCGACATTCGCAGCGCCATGGGCCGGCTGCGCCGTTCGATCGACGAGGCGAAGGCGGAAAAGAAGGCGCCGCGGTTCGCGCCGGCGGGGCAGAGCACCCAGATGATCGTGGGCGCCGACGCCGCGAGCGACCGCGACGTGCTGACCGCAAGCACCAACCTCTATACGAATTACCACCTTCGCCGCGTCTACTACTCGGCCTTCAGCCCGATTCCGGACGCGTCGAAGATCCTGCCGCTGAAGCCGCCGCCGCTCGTGCGCGAGCATCGCCTGTACCAGGCCGATTGGCTCATGCGCTTCTACGGTTTTGCCGCCGACGAGATCGCGCCACCGGGCGACGACGGCATGCTTTCCCTGGACATGGATCCGAAGCTGGCCTGGGCGCTGCGCCACCGCGAGCGCTTCCCCGTGGATGTAAACCGCGCATCGCGCGAGATGCTCCTGCGCGTCCCCGGACTCGGCGTGAAAACGGTGGACAAGCTGATCGCCATGCGCGCGCACCGGCGTGTCCGCTACGACGACCTGGTACGCCTGCGGGTGCCCGTGAAGAAGGTGGCCCCGTTCGTGGAAACCGTGGACCACCGGCCACGTGGGGATCGCGATACGCCGCTGTTGCGCCGCGATTTGCGCGAGCCCGCGCAGCCGGATCTTTTCGGCTGACGATGCTTGCCGTCACGCTGGACGATCCCTCGGACCTGGAGGCATGGCGGGCGAAAGCCCGGGCATTGCTGCTTGCCGGGATCGATCCGGCCGATGTCGAATGGCGGACGGGCGCAGGGGGTGGGTTGTTCGGCGGCGACGATGCCATGCCCGCTCCGCGCCGGACAGCTGCGCCAGCTGTACCGCGCACCTTCCTCGAGCTGGCCGGCACCGTGCTGGCGCACAGCGACCCGCGCCGGCACGCTACGCTTTACCGGATGCTTTGGCGCATCGCGCACGGCGAGAGGGAATTGTTGCGCATCGCCACCGACGACGACGTGGCATGGGCGCACGCCTGTGCGCGCCAGGTGAGCCGCGACATGCACAAGATGAAGGCGTTCGTGCGCTTTCGCGAGGTACGTCTCGGCGACGACACCGTGTACGTCGCCTGGTTCGAACCCGAGTACGACATCGTTTCCCGCGTGGCGCCGTTCTTCGTTCGCCGGTTCACGGGCATGCACTGGTCGTTGCTGACGCCATCACGCAGCGCGCACTGGGACGGCGCCACCCTCGTGTTCGGGCCGGGCGCCGAGCGTGCGGACGCGCCGTCGGAAGACGCGCTGGAAGACCTCTGGCGTACCTATTACGCCAGCATCTTCAACCCGGCCCGGCTGAAGGTGGACGCGATGCGCCGCGAGATGCCGGTGAAGTACTGGAAGAACCTGCCGGAGGCGCGGCTCATCCCCGAACTGGTGCGCGATGCGCTGCCGAGGATGCAGGCCATGGTGGAAAAGCAACCGACGGTGCCGAGGAAAAAGGTGACGCCCCTGCAGAAGGCGGCGGTGGACGCGCCCGAGGGCAGCATTGCCGCGCTGCGCAGGCAGGCGCGCGATTGCCGCCGCTGCGACCTGTGGAAGCCCGCCACGCAAACGGTGTTCGGCACGGGGCCGTCGGATGCGCGCATCGTCGTGATCGGCGAGCAGCCGGGCGACCAGGAAGACCTGGCCGGCAAGCCCTTCGTCGGGCCGGCCGGCAGGTTGTTCGATCGCGCGCTGGAGCAGGCAGGCATCGACCGGTCGTCGCTCTACGTCACCAACGCCGTGAAGCATTTCAAGTTCGAGCCGCGCGGCAAGGTCCGTCTGCACAAGCGCGCGAATGCGGAGGAGCAGGCGGCCTGCCGGCCCTGGCTGGCGGCGGAGATCGAACGGATCCGCCCTGACGGCATCGTCTGCATGGGCGCCATGGCGGCACAGGGAGTCTTCGGTTCGTCGTTCCGGCTCATGGCCCAGCGCGGCGAGTGGCTGACGCTTCCGGACGGGAGCAAGGCCATGGCGACGGTGCACCCTTCGTACCTGCTGCGCCTGCCGGATCACGACGCGCGGGAAGCGGGCTTCGCCGATTTCGTCAGAGACCTGAAACTGATCCGAAAGCTGTTGGGATAAATTGTGGGAGCCGGCTATGCCGGCGATCCCGCGGCAACTGACAAGATTGCCGCGAGCTCCCATCGCCGCTGAAGCGGCTCCCACAAGAAGCGGGATCACCCAACCGCGAACTTCTTCAGCTTCCTCGGCACGGGCGCATTCTTCAGCGTGACATACACCGGCAACCCGTCCGGCCCGTACGGGGGAGGTGCCTCGCCCTGGATCAACGGTGCGAGGTAACGGCGGGCCGCCGCCGTGATGCCGAAGCCATCCTTCGAGATGAAGTTCTTCGGCATCTTCTTCTCGTGGTTGGCGATCTTGTCCAACGGCGCCGCCTCGATCTTCCACTTGTACGGTTCGTCGGACGTTCGGACAATCACCGGCATCACCGCGTTCAGGCCCTCGGAGGCGTACTCGACGGCCTTCTTGCCCACGGCATAGGCCTGCTCGAGGTCGGTTTTCGACGCGACGTGGCGCGCCGAGCGCTGCAGGTAGTCCGGCAACGCCCAGTGGTACTTGTAGCCGAGCTTCTCGCGCACCAGGGCGGCGAGCACCGGCGCGGCGCCACCCAGCTGCGCATGGCCGAACGCGTCGCGCGCGCCGGACTCGGCAAGGAACTTCCCGTCGCTGTCCTTCACGCCTTCCGAAACGACGACGGTGCAGTAACCGACCTTCTCCACGGTGGCCTTCACCTTGGCGAGGAAGGCCTCCGGATCGAACACGTTTTCCGGGAACAGGATCACGTGCGGCGGATCGCCCGCGCCGGCACCGGCCAGTCCGGCCGCGGCTGCGATCCATCCGGCATGACGGCCCATCACCTCGATGATGAAGACCTTGGTCGAGGTGTCCATCATGGAGACGACGTCGAGGCTGGCTTCGCGCACCGCGATGGCCGTGTACTTCGCCACCGAGCCGAATCCGGGGCTGGTGTCGGTGACCACGAGGTCGTTGTCGATCGTCTTCGGCACGCCGATGCAGTTCACCTCATAGCCGAGTGCCTGGCCGATCTTCGACACCTTGTTCGCCGTGTCGGCCGAGTCGTTGCCGCCGTTGTAGAGGAAGGTACGGATGTCGTGCGCCTTGAACACCTCGATCAGCCGCTCGTATTCGGCACGGTTTTCTTCCAGCGACTTCAGCTTGTAGCGGCACGACCCGAACGCGCCGCCCGGCGTGTGCTTCAGGGCCGCGATGTTCGCCTTGGCTTCCTTCGTTGTGTCGATCAGCTCTTCGCGCAGCGCTCCCAGGATGCCGTTGCGCGCGGCGTAGACCGGGATGCCCTTGTCACGTGCCGTTTCGATCACGCCAGCGGCGGTCGCATTGATGACGGCGGAGACGCCACCCGACTGGGCGTAGAGGATTTTGCCGGCGGCCATGCTTCGGATCCTTATGTGGTCGAAAGCGGCAGCGTAGCGCGCCGCGTGTCGCGGCGCCTTGAAAGGGCGTGCGGGCCGGGGCCCATTACACCCCTCAGGTGTCGGGAGTTTGACGCGGTGGCGCCCCTGCCGTTACCTTGGGACCCATTTTTCTCGTGTCCGGCAAGCGGATTTTCCGCTTCCCCGGCGAAATGGAGCATCAATGCGACTCGTGCTATTCGGCGCCCCCGGTTCCGGCAAGGGCACCCAGGCCACCCGCCTGAAGCAGGACCTGGGCATCCCGCACATCTCCACCGGCGATCTCCTGCGCGCGGAGATCAAGGCCGAGAGCGAGTTGGGCAAGAAAGCCAAGAGCATCATGGATGCCGGCCAGCTCCTTTCCGACGACATCATGCTCGGAATCATCGAGGAGCGTCTCGGACAGCCCGACGCGAAGCCTGGCTTCATCCTCGACGGCTATCCGCGCAACCTGGCCCAGGCCGAGGCGCTGGACGGCGTGCTCGCGCGCATCGGGCAGCCGCTCGATGTCGTGATCAAGCTCGAGGTGCCGAACGAGGCCATCGTCGATCGCTGCGTGGTCCGCTTCAACAAGGAAGGCCGCCCGGACGACAATCCGGACACCGTGAAGAAGCGCCTGGCCATCTACGCCGACCAGACGGCACCTGTCGCGGAGTTCTACGCGAAGCGCGGCAAGCTGAAGGTCGTGGACGGCGTGGGCGAACTCGACGAGGTCACCACTCGCATCAAGGCCGCGCTCGAGAGCACGTCCGCCGCCAGCGCCTGACCGCGCGGCCCGCCGGTTTCGGCGGGCCTTCCGACGCACCGTCCCGAAGAGCCCAGCCATGCGCGTCCACATCCTCGGTATCTGCGGCACCTTCATGGGTGGCGTCGCCGCCCTCGCGCGGGAACTCGGCCTGCAGGTCGAAGGATCGGACACCAACGTGTATCCGCCCATGAGCACGCAACTCGAGGCGCTCGGCATCGGTCTGATGCAGGGATACACGGCGGAGCACCTGATGCCGGCACCCGATCTTGTGGTGGTGGGCAACGCCATGACCCGCGGCAATCCGGCCGTGGAATACATGCTCGACGAGGGCATGCGGTACATCTCCGGCCCGCAGTGGCTGGGCGAGACCCTGCTCGGCGGCCGCGAGGTGCTGGCCGTGGCCGGCACCCATGGCAAGACCACCACCACGAGCCTGTTGGCCCACCTCCTCGAATCGGCCGGCCAGTCGCCTGGGTTCCTGATCGGTGGCGTGCCGGGCAACTTCGACGTATCCGCGCGGCGCGGCGAAGGCAGGCCATTCGTGATCGAGGCGGACGAATACGACTCGGCGTTCTTCGACAAGCGCTCGAAGTTCGTGCACTACCGCCCGCGCATCGCCATCCTCAACAACCTCGAATACGACCATGCCGACATCTTTCCCGATGTCGCGGCGATCCAGCGCCAGTTCCACCACCTCGTACGCACCGTGCCGGGCAACGGCCGGCTGATCGTGAATGCCGAGGATGCCCGCCTCGCGGAGGTTCTCGCGATGGGGGCGTGGACGCCGGTCGAAACCTTCGGCATCGATGCCGGCGACTGGCGCGCCGAACTGCTCGCCGCGGACGGTTCGCACTTCCGCGTGCGGCACAAGGGGACGACGCTGGGCGAAGTCCATTGGAGCTCGCTCGGCCGGCACAACGTGATGAATGCCCTGGCCGCGCTGGCGGCGGCCGCGGCGGCGGGCGCCGACCCGGTGACGCTGCTTCCCGCCTTCGCCGGCTTCGCCAGTGTGAAACGGCGCATGGAAGTCGTCGGCACGGCGCGCGGTGTCACCGTGTACGACGACTTCGCCCACCATCCCACGGCCATCGCCACCACGCTGGCCGGCTTGCGGGCGAAGGTCGGTAACGCGCGGATCCTCGTGGCCCTCGAGCCGCGCTCCAACTCGATGCGGCTCGGCGCGCATGCCGAGGCCCTTGCCCCGTCGTTGGCCGATGCCGACGTCACGGTGTTCCTCCATCGCCCCGAACTGGCCTGGGACGCGGGCAGGGTCACGTCGGCCCTGCGCGGCCGCGGTGCCACGGCCGCGAGCGTCGACCAGCTGGTTGCCACGCTCGTGGCGGAGGCGCGCGCAGGCGACCATGTGGTCTTCATGTCGAACGGCGGCTTCGAAGGCGCGCCACGCACCTTCTTCGCGGCGCTGGGCGCAGGTTAGACTGCCGGGCATGGCCGCGACCACGCCCGCCCTCGACCTTCCGCTGTTTCCTTTGTCGAACGTCCTTTTCCCGGGCGGTCACTTGCAACTGCGCATCTTCGAGCCGCGATACATCGACCTCGTACGCGAGTGCGCCCGCACCGGACGGGCGTTCGGCGTGTGCATGATCCTCGAAGGCCGCGAAGCCGGGCAGCCCGCCGTGCCCGCCGCGGTGGGTACACTGGCCACCATCACCGATTTCCATACTCGCGAGGACGGCCTCCTGGGCATCGTCGCCGAGGGCGGCCTGCGCTTTCGCGTCACCCGCACGCGGATTCGTTCGGACGGCCAGGTCCGCGGTGACGTCGCTACCTGGCCGGAAGAGGAAACCCTGCCGTTGCCGGCTGAGTTCGGATTGCTCGCGACGATCCTGGAGCGTCTCGCCGAGCAGATGATGCCGCCATGGCGGCACGAGGTGGCCGCGCGCGCCGACGATGCCAGTTGGGTGGGCTTCCGCCTGTCCGAACTGCTGCCACTCGATGCCAACGAATGCCAGCACATGCTCGAGCTCGACGACCCGCTGCAACGCCTCGCCGAGTTGCGCGACATCCTTCCGCGCTTCCAGCGCGCCTGAAGCAGACCATCCCATGAACACCCTTGCCGGCAAGACCCTCTTCATCACCGGCGCGTCGCGCGGTATCGGCCTCGCCATCGCACTGCGCGCGGCACGGGACGGAGCGAACATCGTCATCGCCGCCAAGAGCAACGTGCCGAATCCTCGCCTGCCGGGCACGATCCACAGCGCCGCCGCCGAGATCGAAGCCGCCGGCGGCACTGCGTTGCCGCTCAAGGTCGACATACGCGACGAGGCCGAAGTGCGCATGGCCGCGGCAACCGCGGCAGAGCGCTTTGGCGGCATCGACATCCTGGTGAACAACGCCAGCGCCATCTGGCTTGCCGGCGTCGAGGGCACGCCGATGAAGCGCTTCGACCTCATGCACGAGGTGAACACTCGCGGCACCTTCCTCGCCACCCAGGCCTGCCTGCCGTTCCTGAAGCAGGCCGACAATCCGCATGTGCTGATGCTGTCGCCGCCGCCCAGCATCGATCCGCACTGGTATGCACCCCATGTCGCCTACACGATCGCGAAATTCGGCATGAGTCATTGCGTGCTCGGCATGGCGCCGGAGTTCGCCCCCATGGGCATCGCGGTAAACGCCCTGTGGCCGAAGACGGTCATCGCCACGGCGGCCATCGCCATGCTCGGCGACACGGTGAAAGCGGAAAACTGCCGCAAGCCGGACATCGTTGCCGACGCGGCCCATGCCATCCTCATCAAACCTTCACGCGAGGCCACCGGCCGCTTCTTCATCGACGAAGACGTACTGCGCGAAGCCGGCGTGCGCGATTTCGACCGCTACGCCGTCGTTCCCGGCAATCCGCTCCTGCCCGACCTGTTTCTATAGCTATCGCGACAACTATGAACGGCGCGGAGGGGGCTAGCCCGTTTGGTGTATGGCCGCGTGCGATGGCGGGGTATAACGTCGGCCGCGTCGCCCCTGCGGGTCGGGGGCGGCGAGTGGGGCTTGCCGGCCTGCAGGGGTGCCGGCGGCGGGTCCGGCGTCGAACCCGCGAAGCTGACAGCAGGCCACGAGACTGGGTGAGGAGCGGGCATGTCGCGCGGGGAATCGGCGGGTCGTTGCGTCGTTTGGATTGGAAGACCGAGCGTTGAAGAACACTTCGGACTGATCCGTGCGGGATGGCGCACGTTCGTGGCCGATCCCGCAAGGAATGGCGAGTTGCCCGAATGCGGCGACGGCGCTATCGCGGTCGTGGATCTGCGCACGAAGGCGCAGGCCGCGGTACGCATTCTCGACGACCTTCGCCAGACCTATCCCGGCATCGCCTGGATCGGACTGACCGGTGCGCAGACGCAGGCCGCCGATCCATCGATTCGCCACGTATTGCCGCATGCCTTCGAGATCATCGACGGCCCGTCGTCCCTCGGTGCACTGCGCCAGGCCCTCTCCCGCGTGCCGGGCGACGCCGCGGCGGCGCGGGACGACGACGCACCCAGCCTGCTCACCGGCAGCAGCCCCGCCATTCGGGCGCTGTCGCACAACATCCGCAAGTTCGCGCCGGTGGAGCTGCCGCTCCTCATCACCGGTGAAACCGGTACTGGAAAGGAGATGGCGGCGCGCGCCCTGCACCAGCTGTCCCCCCGTCGTGCGAAGCCGTTCGCCGCGATCAACTGCGGCGCGCTGCCGGCCAACCTCGTGCAGTCGGAACTCTTCGGGCACGAGCGCGGCGCCTTTACCGGCGCGACCGCACGGCGTATCGGCCATTTCGAATCGGCGGACGGCGGCACCGTCTTCCTCGACGAGATCGGCGACCTGCCGCTGGATGCGCAGACCAACCTTCTGCGTGTGCTGCAGGAGGGCACGATCGAACGCATCGGCAGCTGCCAGTCGATCAAGGTGGACGTGCGCGTGCTCGCAGCGACGCACGTGGACCTGGAGAAGGCCGTGGCGCAGGGTCGCTTCCGCGAAGACCTCTTCTATCGCCTGAACGTGCTGCGGCTGCGCATGCCGCCCCTGCGCGAACGCACGGGCGACATCGAACTGCTGGCACAGCACTTCCTCGACGCGTTCCGCGAGAGTTACGGCACCCGTGCCCGCGCGTTCAGCACCAGCGCGCGCAAGGCGCTCAATGCGTTTTCCTGGCCGGGCAACGTGCGCGAGCTGATGAACCGCGTGCAGCGTGCGGCGGTGATCGCGGACGATGCGCTCATCACGCCCGAAGACCTGGAACTGAGTGCCGACGGCCCCACACGCGACCGGGACAGCCTGGGCAGCGCGCGCACATCGGCCGAGCGCGAGGCCATCGTGGATTGCCTGCGCGCAAGCGCCTTCAACATCAGCGAATGCGCCCGCCGCCTGCGTGTGTCCCGCGTCACCGTGTACCGTCTCTGCAAGAAGCATCAACTGGCCCTCGATCAGCTGCGCTGAGCCCTTCCGCCAAAAAGAAAACTCCCGGCCCTCTGGGAGGACCGGGAGTTCCCATTCGTCGTCCGGCTTGGCAGGGTCGTCGGGCGAACGAACCACGCGGCTTCACAGGGCCTTGTTCCCATGGGGAGCAAGCGCCGTGCCACGAGGGGGCTCCTTTGATTCGCAAGGATTTTCGCCGTGGCTCCGCTGGCCGCGCCGTTCAGCCTGTGTAGCGACCTGTAACAGGGCGTTGCACGGGCGGTACATCGCGCGCGTTGTCGCCGCGGCCCGCGCCTTAGTACGATGCTCTCCTTCACTGGAGTCGCAAGTCATGTCGTCGTCCCATTCTTCCGATCCGTCCGACCTCATTGCATTGGGCAAGCGTTACTGGCTCCCGGTCTACCGGCCGCGCGAGGTCGTGCTCGATCACGGCAAGGGCGCCCGGGTGTGGGACACCGAAGGCCGCGATTACCTCGACTTCGGCGCGGGTATCGCGGTGAACGCGCTGGGCCACCAGGACCCGGACCTCGTCGAGGCACTGGTCGCCCAGGCGCACAAGCTCTGGCATGCCAGCAACGTCTTCTATTCCGAGCCGCCGCTGCGCCTCGCCGCCGAACTGGTCGGCCATGCGCCGTTCGCCGAGCGCGTCTTCCTCTGCAACTCGGGCACGGAAGCCAACGAAGCCGCCATCAAGCTCGTGCGCAAATGGGCCGCGTCGCAGGGCAGGGCCCCCGAGGACCGTGTGATCGTTACGTTCACCGGCTCCTTCCACGGGCGCACGCTCGCTGCCGTCACCGCCACGGCGCAACCGAAATACCAGGAAGGCTACGAGCCGCTGCCCGCCGGCTTCCGCTATGTGCCCTTCAACGATTCCGCAGCGCTGGAAGAAGCATTCGCGCAGGGCGGGGTGGCGGCCGTCATGGTGGAGCCGGTGCAGGGCGAGGGCGGCGTGACGCCGGCCGCACCGGGCTTCCTGAAGAAAGTGCGCGAGCTTTGCGACGCGCACGACGCGCTGATGGTGCTCGACGAAATCCAGTGCGGCATGGGTCGCACCGGCATGTTGTTCGCCCACACCCACGATCACGTCACGCCGGATATCGTCACCCTCGCGAAGGCGCTTGGTGCCGGCTTCCCGATCGGCGCCATGCTCGCGGGGCCGAAGGTGGCCGGCGTGATGCAGTTCGGCGCGCACGGCACGACCTTCGGCGGCAACCCGATGGCTGCCGCCGTCGCACGCGTGGCCTTGGAAAAGATTGCCTCGCCGGCCGTGCTTCTGAACGTGGAGCGCCAGGGCAACGACATCCGCGCGGGCCTCGCGAAGATCGATCACGAACTGCGCCTGTTCTCGGAAGTGCGCGGCCGTGGCCTGATGATCGGCGCGGTGCTGGACGCTGCCTACAAGGGGCGCGCCGGAGAAATCCTCGACCTCGCCGCCGCGCATGGCCTGCTCATCCTGCAGGCGGGGCCGGACGTGCTGCGCATCGTGCCGCCCCTGACCATTACCGACGAGGAAACGGCCGAGGGCCTCGAGCGGCTGGAAGCCGCGTTGGCGGCGTTCGTCAACGAAGCGAAGGTTGCCTGATTCGTGCCCAGCCAAGACGCCATCGTTTTCCTCTTCGACGTAGACAACACGCTGATCGACAACGACCGTTTCGGCGCCGACCTTGCCGCGCGGTTGGAGCGCGAGCTAGGCCCCGACGGTCCCGCCCGATATGCGGCCGTCGACAAGCAGCTCCGGGCCGAGGTGGGCTACGCCGACTATCTGGGCGCCCTGCAGCGCCTGCGTGGCAAGGGCGGCGATCCCGCCTACCTGCGGCTGTCGTTCTTCCTGCTCGACTACCCCTTCGACGAGTGTCGCTTTCCGGGTGTACCCGAGACGATCGCGCACCTGCGCACGATGGGGCGCCCCGTCATCCTGTCCGACGGCGACACCGTGTTCCAGCCGCGGAAGATCCGCCGCGCGGGGCTATGGGACGTCTTCGAGAAGGACGTGCTCATCTACGTGCACAAGGAAGACATGCTCGACGACATGCGCGCACGTTACCCCGCGGACCACTACGTGATGGTGGACGACAAGCCGCGCATCCTCGTCGCGATGAAGAAGCTCCTCGGCGACAAGGTCACCACGGTGTTCGTCCGTCAGGGCCACTACGCCGCGGCCGCGGGCAAGGAACTCGAAGAGACACCACCCGACATCGTCGTGGAAGCCGTGGCCGAGCTGGCGAAGATGCGCAGCGAGGATTTCCGCTGTGGGAGCCGCTACAGCGGCGAGAAGCCAACAGAGCGGCGAGACGGGAAAGCTTGATCCCCCTCACGCCTCGAAGGCGGCGCGAACCCATTGCATGTCGTCGCCTTCGAACGCCAGCACGTCGAAGCGGCTGGGCCGCCGTGCGTCGTGCGGATGCCAGGCCATCCACAGATGTGCGGCGCTGACCAGCTTGCGCCGCTTGGCCAACGTGACCGAACCGAGCGCGCCGCCGAAGGCGCCGTCGCGGCGATAGCGGACCTCGACGAAGACGACGGTGTCACCGTCGCGCATCACGAGGTCGATCTCGCCGTGGCGGCAGAGGAAATTGGCTCGCACGAGCCGTAGCCCGCGCGACTCGAGGAATTCACGCGCCGCGTCTTCGAAGCGGTTGCCGGTGGCGCGGCGCGCAGTGGTTTTCTTCGTGGGTGGGGCCATGCGAACACATCCTGTTCGCGCCCCCCGGATCAGCCGCCGCCGCTCTCGACGCTCGGGGCCGTGGCAGGCGCTTCGAGTTCGAGGCTACCCGCGACCGGACGGGCCACGCCGTCGGCAAAGCGCGCCCAGATGAGTACGCGGCGCACGCGCCCGAACTCGTCCGCGACCAACTGGCCCGTGGCGCCGGGCAGGTAGCTGCCCGGATGGCCACGCATCCAGTCGATGTACGGAACCAGGCCCCATGCGTCCATGCCGAAGGCGAACAGGCGGGCGGTCACGCCCTTGGTGGCCGGCAGTGTATCGTTGAGGGATGCGCGGCGGGGCAGACCCGACTGCGCGTCGAACAGCCAGGGCGCATCGCAGAATTCGACACCTTCGAGATCGCGGTCGGCCGTGGCGTCGTCGCCGCCGGCATAGACGTGCGAGGTGGCGAACACGGGAAGCGTGTTCTTCGCGAGGCGCAGCTGCGGCAGGAGCAGGCGGGCCTGCTGCGGCTTCATGCTGATGAAGACGCCGCTGGTGGTCGGATCCTGTTCCGTTGGCGCGGACAGCTGCGACGCGAAGTCGATGCTGCCCGCGTCGAGCGTGACCTGGCTTGCGAGCGTGCCGCCGCGTGCCTGCCATTCGGCCTTGAAGGCGTTGCCGGCACGCCGGGCGAAGTCGTCGGTGGAGACGATGACCGTGGCGGTGCGCATGCCCCGGTCCGCCATGTGGTCGGCAACCTGGGCGCCCTCCGTTTCGGGCAGCAGGCCAAATTCGTTCGCACCCGCCGGCGGCAGGTTCCTGTTGTCGTTCGGATAGTTGAGCGTGAGCATCGGCGCGGGAAGCGCGCCCTTCGCGAAGATGGCAGAAACGCCGTCGCGATTGAGCGGGCCGACGATGAAGCGGGCGCCCTCGGCCACGGCCTTGTCGTAGGCCGCGACGGCGTGCTGCGCATCGTTGCCGGAATCGTAGACGGCGACGTCCGGGCGCGGCGCCCCGCTGTGGGCGGCTTCAAGGTAGTTCGCGAAGAACCCGTCACGAATGGCGGCGCCCGCGCCGGCGAGCGGACCGGAGAGCGGAAGCAACAAGGCGACCTTGGTGGGCACCTTGTACCCCTCGCGCACGCCCTTGTCGCCGGTGACCGTACCCACGGCCTGGTCGAGCACGGCGGGAGCGCGATTGACGCTGCCAAGCTGGGCCTGCGCCTCGACGACCCAAGGCTTCATCGGGTCGTTCGCCGGCAGCGATCCGCCCCGTTCGGCCAAGGGCTGGGCGCCGAGCCCGGTGAGCAGCGCGAGGATCTCCTTGCGGTTCTGCTCGCGGTCGATGCCACGGAGCTGCCCGTCGAGCTCGATACGCGTCTGGGCCGCGCTCCAGGGATCGCCGGCGGCGGCCTGTGCACGTGCCCGGAGTACGGCCAACCGCTGGTCGATCTGCGGCGAGACCCGCGAGGACGGCTTGCCGGTAAGCGACAGCGCCGTCTTCGCATCGTTGTTCTTCAGGGCGATCTCGGCCTTGAGCGCGTCGAGGCGCAGGGCGTCCTCGCCTTCCAGCCGCGAGCGGCGGATGTCGGCGACGACGGGAGCGGCGCGGTCGAGAGCGCCCTCCTGCCGGTACGCCTCCGCCGCCAGCAACTTGTAGTAATCGCGATGGCTGGTGTCCTGCTCGGCCAGGGCGAGGTAAGCCTGCGCGGCCTGGTCGAACTGTCCCTTGGTGTAGAGCGCCTGCGCGGCCTGCGTGGCGGCGCCGGAGGGCGCTGCGCCATGTTGCACGCCGCCCTGGGTCACACAGCCGGCAAGGCCGGCGGAAAGCAGGAGGCCGAGGGTGGCCGCACGGATCGATCGCATCGGGAGATGGTCCTTGGCTGCACGGGTGCCTTCCGGCACCGAAACGTCCGGATCATAGCCCATCGATTCGCGAGACCGGCGTGAGGCATTGTGGGAGCCGGCTATGCCGGCGATCCCGCGACAGCGGGCAACCTTGCGGCGAGCACCCTTCGCCGCTGAAGCGGCTCCCACACAGCTCCCATCAGGCGCCGTAGAGTGCCTTGCGCGGCGCGCCGGTGATCGCGGCGGCCAGCTTCGCCGCCTTGGCCGGCGGCAATTCGTCTTTCAGGATCGCGAAAACCCGCAGGCCTTCCGCCAGCCGCTCGTCTTCCCCGGCCTCGCGCCCGGCGACCATCACGACGAATTCGCCCTTCTGCTGGTTCGGATCGGCGGCGACCCGGCGGGCCAGGTCTTCCAGCGCGCCGTCGAGCACCGTCTCGAACATCTTGGTCAGCTCACGGGCCACCACGGCCTCGCGGTCGGCACCGAAAGCATCGCGCATGTCCTCGAGCGACTCGAGGATGCGATGCGAGGATTCATAGAAAATCAGCGTGCGCGCTTCCCCCGCCAGTTCGCCGAGGCGCGAGCGGCGTGCGCCGGCCTTCGCGGGCAGGAAGCCCTCGAAGACGAAGCGGTCGCTGGGCAGCCCCGCGACCGATAGCGCCGCGACGACCGCGCTGGGGCCCGGCACGGGACTGACCTTGATACCGGCCGCGCGTGCGGCGCGGACGAGGCGGAAGCCCGGGTCGCTGATGAGCGGCGTGCCCGCGTCGGAGACGAGCGCGATGTCCTCGCCGCCGCGGAGGCGCTCCACGAGGCCGTCCACGGCGGTGCGCTCGTTGTGGTCGTGCAGCGCCACGAGCGGTGTGTCGATACCGAGGTGCTGGAGGAGGGGGCGGGTATGCCGGGTGTCCTCCGCGGCGACGACTTTCACCCGCCGCAAGGTTTCGATGGCACGTGCGCCGATGTCGTCGCGATGGCCGATGGGCGTGGCGACGACATGGAGGACGCCGGGGCGGGATGACGACATGAGTGGGCCGAAGAGAGGCAATCAACGAAGCATTCTATCCCCGCGGGAGCCGTTCCTATCCCTGTGGGAGCCGTTCCTACCCTTATGGGAGCCGCTCCTGCTCTTGTGGGAGCCGCTTCAGCGGCGATCCCGCGGCAGCGGGCAAGCTTGCCGCCCCGCCGACGCGGCTCCTAGCGGCTATACTCCTCCACGGAGTCGGCCGGACAGTCGCGTTGCGCCGTGTGCGCATCGAGGAAAGTCCGGGCTCCACAGGGCAGGGTGCCAGGTAACGCCTGGGCAGCGTGAGCTGACGGCCAGTGCAACAGAGAGCAGACCGCCGATGGCCCCGCAAGGGGATCAGGTAAGGGTGAAAGGGTGCGGTAAGAGCGCACCGCGTGCGGGGCTAACGTCGCACGGCACGGTAAACCCCACCCGGAGCAAGACCAAATAAGGGAACCATGACGCGGCCCGCGTCGTTCCCGGGTAGGTTGCTAGAGCCTGGTGGCGACGCCAGGCCGAGAAGAATGACTGTCACGTCGCAAGACGCACAGAACCCGGCTTACAGGCCGACTCCTTTTCTTCGCAAGGTGCCGCGGCGTCCCTTTTAGGGGCGCCGCGGTTTTTCTGGCGCGCCGCGGTTTTCGGGGCGCTGCGGTTTTTCTGTAGGAGCCGCCATGGCGGCGAGAGAGGCTTGCCGCGCGCCTTCATCGCCCTGTCGGCTTCTCGCCGCCATGGCGGCTCCCACAGTCGTCTCCGAATGAACACCGGTTCATTCCCAGCCGTCTTTTAGGCCCTTGAAAACGCGAAGCCTGTCGCAAAAAAACCCCACGAAACAATCACCTTCCACCAGTTCCTCAGAAATGGCTGGAAATGACGGCCAAGCTGCCCTTTCTCTTTGATTCACAAGAAAAATTTCCTTGACAGTCTCAAGGGGCGAGACTATCGTGGGCCCCGGTGAGAAATCGTGGGATTTGGTGGGGCGGCCAGCAAACATGTTCCAAGGCGAGACAGCCATCACGGTCGACGACAAGGGTCGTCTGACGATCCCGACTTCGTATCGGGATGCGGTGGCCGACGCCTGCAAGAACCGTTTGGTCGTCACTTACAACCCCTTCGAGACCGGGTGCCTCTGGATCTTTCCGTACGCGGAATGGGAACAGGTTCGCGACCAGGTCAATGCGCTTCCTGGCGTGAAGGCCGTGCACCGTGCCTTGCAGATGAAGCTGGTGGGCGCAGCGGCCATCGTCGAACCCGACGGAGCCGCCCGCATCCTCCTGCCATCCAGCCAGCGCGCGGCCGCCGGAATAGAAAAAAAGGCCGTCCTCCTGGGCATGGGCAACAAGTTCGAGCTTTGGAGCGAACAGGCCCACCTCGCGAAGATCCGCCAGACGATCGGCGAGGACGAGATCAGCGACGACATGGCGGACCTGCGGTTGTGACGACGAACTAATTCGAGGTTTTCGGTGGAACGGGAGCGGGATGTGGCGATGGCGGGGCGCGATGCGCACATCCCTGTGATGCTCGACGAAGTGTTGGAGGGCCTCGCCTTGCGCGAGAACGGGCGCTACCTGGACGGAACATTCGGCCGCGGCGGTCATGCGCGGGCGATCCTCGCGCGCCTTTCGAGCGACGGCCGTCTTTTCCTCATGGACCGCGATCCGACGGCCATCGCCGTTGCCGAGGCGGGCCTTGCCGCCGATCCGCGCGTATCCCTGCGTCACGACAACTTCGCCACCATGGGCGAATGGGCCGCGCTCGAAGGCGGTCTCGACGGCATCCTGCTCGATCTCGGCGTGTCTTCGCCCCAGCTGGACGACGCCAGCCGCGGCTTCAGCTTCATGGCCGACGCGCCGCTCGACATGCGCATGGACACCACGCGCGGCATCAGCGCCGCCGACTTCCTGGCCGAGGCCGACGAGACCGAGATCGCCGACGTGCTCTGGACCTTCGGCGAAGAGCGTTTCAGCCGCCGCATCGCGAAGGCCATCGTGGAACGCCGCGTCACCGCACCCATCCTGCGCACCGGCGACCTCGCCGAGCTGGTCGCGCGCTGCGTGGGCCGCCGCGAACCCGGCAAGAATCCCGCCACCCGGACCTTCCAGGCCCTGCGTATCCGCGTGAACGCCGAACTGGAATCCGTGGAGCGCGGGCTCGACGCCGCCCTCGAATTGCTCAAGGTGGGCGGGCGTCTTGCCGTGATCAGCTTCCATTCGCTGGAAGACCGCACGGTGAAGCAGTTCATCCGCGGTCACGAAGGCCGCGTGCAGGGCAGCCGTCGCGCGCCGCCGACGGAAGCCAAGGCCGCCCGCCTCAAGCCGGTCGGCAAGGCGATCTTCCCCTCCGACGCGGAAGTGGCGCGGAACCCCCGGTCTCGCTCGGCGGTGCTGCGCATCGCGGAGAAGGTCGCATGAAGGTCTTCGGCGCCATCTGCCTCACGATCCTGCTGCTGGCGGTCCTCGCCAGCGCGATCGGTGTGGTGTGGACGCGCCACGAAAGCCGCGTGTTGTTCGTCGAACTCTCGCGCCTGCAGGCGCAGAAGGACGATCTGGGCGTGGAATATGGCCGGCTCGAGCTGGAACAGGCGACCTATGCCGAGCCCGCCCGCATCGACGCCGAGGCTCGCGGCAAGCTCGGCATGTTCACGCCGAAGCCGCAGGACATCCAGCTGGTGCGTCGATGAAGGCGCGCTACGGCAAGCCCGTGGTTCCCAGCCGCCGCCGCGGCCAGGGCCCCAGCCCGCGCAAGCGCATGACGGTGGTGGTCGCGCTCCTGTGCGTCGCCGCGTCGGGGCTCGTCGTGCGCGCATTCGACCTGCAGGTGGTGCGCAAGCAGTTCTACCAGGACCAGGGCGATGCGCGTTTCCTGCGCGAGATGCCCATCGCGGTGTCGCGCGGCACGATCTTCGACCGCAACGGCGAGCCGCTGGCAGTGTCGACGCCCGTGGCATCGATCTGGGCGAATCCGCCGGAAGTGCTCGAGAACGAGGACCGCATTCCGGAACTCGCCAAGGCCCTGCACGTCGATGCGGACGATCTGAAGCAGAAGATCGTCCAGCGCGCCGACAAGGAATTCATGTACATCGCGCGCCAGATGCGCCCGGAAGACGCCCAGGCCATCGTCGACCTGAAGATTCCAGGCATCTCCGCGCAGCGCGAGTACCGCCGCTACTACCCGTCCGGTGCGGTGAACAGCCACATCCTCGGCTTCACCAACATCGACGACCACGGGCAGGAAGGCCTGGAACTCGCCTTTGACGAGTGGCTGGCCGGCAAGCCGGGCGCCAAGCGCGTCATCCGCGACCGCATGGGACATGTAGTGGAGGACGTGGAACTGGTGCGTGAGCCCCAGCCGGGCCGCGACATCACGCTGTCGATCGACCGTCGCATCCAGTACCTCGCCTACAGCGCCCTGAAGGACACGCTCGACAAGAACAAGGCCGACTCCGGCTCCATCGTGATGATGGACGTCCATACGGGCGAAGTGCTGGCCATGGCGAACCTCCCGTCGTTCAATCCGAACGCCGTGCGTGGCAGCACGCCGTCGGAGCGGCGCAACCGTGCGGTCACGGACGTGGTCGAGCCCGGCTCGACCATGAAGGCGTTCACCATGGCCGCGGCGCTGACGAGCGGCAAGTACACGCCCACCGCGCCCTTGATCGAGACCTCGCCCGGCACCTGGATGATGGGTGGCCACCCGGTGCGCGACACGCATAACTGGGGCACCCTGACGCCCACCGGCGTCATCACGAAATCCTCCAACGTCGGCGCGGCCAAGATCGCGATGACGCTGGACACGGATTTCCTCTACGGCGTGTACAAGTCCTTCGGCCTCGGCAACAGCACGGGCAGCGGATTCCCGGGCGAGGCCGCCGGTTACCTGCCGGTCGGGCGCACCTGGAAGCCGATCGAGAAGTCCCGCCTCGCCTACGGCTACAACCTGAACCTGACACCGTTGCAGCTCGCCACCGGTTACGCGGCGATCGGCAACGGCGGCGCATTGCGCGCGCCCAGCTTCATCAAGGGAGCCGACAATCCGCCCTCGCAGGTCGTCACGCCCGAAGTGGCGCATGAACTCGTGCGCATGCTGGAAACCGTGGTGGCCCCGGGCGGCACCGGTTACGGGTTCGCTTCCGTCGCCAACTACAGCGTGGCCGGCAAGACCGGTACGTCGCACAAGAACTCGGTCGGCGGCTACTACTCGAACAATTACATCTCGCTCTTCGTGGGCATGATCCCGGCGAGCAACCCGCGTCTCGTCACCGTAGTGGTGATCAACGATCCGAAGAACGGCCGTTACTACGGCGGCTCGGTCGCGGGTCCCGCCTTCGCCCAGGTGATGACGGGCGCCGTCCGCCTCCTCGATATCCCGCCGGACAACGTGGGCCGCTGGTACGCCGGTGGCCCCAGCCAGGGCGGACTCATCGGCACGAGCAACGCGCCTCCGCCGCAGGCCGACGACAGCGCGGCGGAAGAGGTGGTCCCATGACCATGCGCCTCGCCGACCTGCTCGACGGATTCGCCGACGCCAACGCCGCCGGCGAAATCGTCGTTTCGGGCCTCAGTCTCGATTCGCGCGATATCGTGTCCGGCAACGCGTTCGTCGCGCTCCGTGGCACGAAGGGCCACGGCATCGACTTCGCCGCCAAGGCCGTCGCCCAGGGTGCCGCGGCGATCCTGGCGGAGCCGCCGTTCACCGCGGACGACGCCGGCGTGCCCGTCATCGCCGTGGAAGGACTGCGCGAAAAGGCGGGCCCGATGGCCGCGCGTTTCTTTGGCGATCCGTCGGCCGCGCTCGACATCGTCGGTGTCACCGGCACCAACGGCAAAACCTCGACCGTGCAGCTGATCGCGCAGGCGCTGGCCTTCCTTGGCCGCAAGGCGGCCACGGTCGGCACGCTCGGAGCGGGGTTGCATGGCGCCATCGCGGAAGGCGAACGCACCACGCCGGACGCGATCAGCATGCAGGCGCTGCTTGCAGGCTTTCGTGATGCCGGCGCCACGCACGTGGCGATGGAAGTCTCGTCGCACGCGCTGGAGCAGGGCCGGGTGAACGCCATCGATTTCGACGTGGCCGTGTTCACGAACCTCACGCGCGACCACCTCGATTACCACGGCACGATGGAAGCCTACGGCGCGGCGAAGGCGAAGCTCTTCGCGTTCGAGGGTCTGCGCGCCGCCGTGGTGAATGTCGACGATCCGTTCGGCGCGAAACTGGCGAAGGGTCTTCCCGAGGGCGTCGCGAAGCTGCGCACGTCGATGGCGACCGACAGCACGGAGAAGGACGCCGAGATCCGGGCCGACATCATCGTGACGTCGGCCAAGGGCCTGTCCTTCAACCTCAATACGCCCTGGGGCATGCGCACGGTGCGCAGCGGACTGCTCGGCCGCTTCAACGTGCACAACCTGCTTGCCGTGGCCGCCGTGCTCGGCGCGCTGGGCGAACCATTCGACCGTATCCATGCCGCGCTGGAAGCGCTGGAGCCGGTGAATGGACGCATGAGCCGCCTGGGCGGCGACGGCCGCAAGCCGCTCGTGGTGGTCGATTATTCGCACACCCCCGATTCGCTGAAGCAGGCGCTGCTGGCACTGCGTTCGCATACGAAGGGCCGCCTGATCTGCGTCTTCGGCGCCGGTGGCGACCGCGACCAGGGCAAGCGTCCGCTGATGGCGGCCATCGCAGAACGCCTGGCCGATGTCGTCATCGTCACCGACGACAACCCGCGCACGGAAGACGGCGACGCCATCGTCGCCCAGATCGTGGCGGGCTTCAGCCATCCCGAAACCGTGATGGTCGAGCGTGACCGCGCCCAGGCCATCGCGCTGGCCCTCGCCGATGCCAAGGCCGACGACGTCGTGCTGATCGCAGGCAAGGGTCACGAAACCTACCAGGAAGGTCCGGAGGGCAAGCGTCCCTTCGACGACCTTGCCGTCGCCGCCGAAGCGATGGCATCGAGCAAGAAAGGAGTTCGCGCATGATGCGCCTGTCCGCCGTCGCCCTTTGGACCCGAGGCCGCCTCCAGGGCGCCGACGCCGAGGTGACCGGCTTTTCCATCGATACCCGCACGCTGAAGGCGGGCGACCTGTTCGTGGCGCTTCCAGGCGAACACGTGGACGCGCACGACTTCGTGGCCGCCGCGGCGGAACGCGGCGCCGTGGGCGCGCTCGTCACGCGTCCTGTCGACGCCCCCATCCCGCAGGTGATCGTGGACGACACCCAGCTTGCCCTCGGCGACCTCGCCAGTGCGGTGCGCGCGCAGAGCGACGTGCGCGTCATCGGCATCACCGGTTCGAACGGCAAGACCACGGTGAAGACGCTCACCGCGTCGATCCTTTCGCGCCATGGCCGCACGCACGTCAACGCGGGCAACTTCAACAACGAGATCGGCATGCCGCTCACGCTGCTCGCAATGCCGGCCGACACCCGCTACGCGGTGCTGGAGATGGGCGCGGGCAAGCCGGGCGACATCGATTACCTCGCCGCCATCGCGCGGCCCGATATCGGCCTCGTGAATTCCATCGCGCCGGCGCACCTTGAGCGCATGGGCACGATCGAAGGCGTCGCCGAAACCAAGGGCGCGTTGTACCGGTCGCTTCCCGCCGACGGCGTCGCCATCGTGAACGCCGACGACGAACGCTTCGCCGGCTTCTTCGCCAACCTCGCCGGATCGCGGCGCATCCTGCGCTACGCCCTGGATCATCGCGCCGACATCGGTGCGGACATCGTCGAGGAGCGCATCGACGGCACGCATTTCGTGCTGTCCACGCCGCACGGCGACGGCGACGTGCGCTTTCCGCTGCCGGGCCGCCACAACGTCGCGAACGCACTCGCCGCCGCGGCCATCGCCACGGCCCTGGACGTGCCGGTGGACGTCATCGTCGAGGGGCTGGAGCAGGTGCCGCACGTCGCCGGGCGCCTCGACCTCGAACCGATGCCCGGCGGCTGGACCCTCATCGACGACAGCTACAACGCGAACCCGGGCTCGGCCGCCGCGGCGATCGACACGCTGGCGCTGGCCCGGGGCGAGCGCTGGCTCATCCTCGGCGACATGGCCGAACTGGGCCCCGATGCGGTGAAGCTGCATGCCGGCATCGGCCGTTACGCGCACGAGCGCGGCATCGAACGCCTGCTCGCTACCGGCGTGAAGAGCGCCGCGGCGGTGGAGGCCTTCGGGCCGGGTGCGCAGCATTTCGACACGCAGGAGGCCCTGATCGAGGCGGCCTGCACACAGATCCACGAAGGCGTCACCTGTCTCGTGAAGGGGTCGCGTTCGTCCGGCATGGACCGGGTGGTGGCGGCCATGAAGAAGTACGCCGAAGGAGCCTCCGATGCTGCTTGAACTGGCGGAATGGATGGCCCGGCACTTCGCGTCGCTGCATCTGTTCCAGTACATCACCTTCCGCGCGATCATGGCCGCGCTCACCGCGCTGGCCGTCTCGCTGCTGCTGGGGCCCGTGCTGATCCGCAAGCTGGCCGCACTCAAGGCGGGGCAGGTGGTGCGCAGCGACGGTCCGCAGACGCACCTGTCGAAGGCGGGTACGCCGACCATGGGCGGGCTGCTGATCCTGTTCGCGGTAGCCATCGCCACGCTGCTCTGGGCGGATCTGGGCAGCCGGTACGTGTGGGTGGTGCTGCTGGTCACGATGCTGTTCGGCGTCATCGGTTTCTACGACGACTATCGGAAGCTGGTGTTGAAGGACAGCCGTGGACTCGCCAGCCGCTGGAAGTATTTCTGGCAGTCGGTGTTCGGCCTCGGGGCGGCGGTGTTCCTCTACAAGACCCACCAGCTGCCCGCCGAAATCGCCCTGTACGTGCCGCTGTTCAAGCAGGTGGCGATTCCTCTCGGCGTGTTCTTCGTCGTGGTCGGTTACTTCATCATCGTCGGCTTCTCCAACGCGGTGAACCTCACCGACGGCCTGGACGGTCTTGCGATCATGCCGAGCGTGCTGGTGTCGGGCGCCCTGGGCATCTTCGCCTACCTCGCGGGCAACAAGGTGTTCTCCGAATACCTGGGCATCCCGTCCATTCCGGGCGCGGGTGAACTCGCGATCTTCTGCAGCGCGCTGGCGGGTGCGGGTCTCGGCTTCCTCTGGTTCAACACCTACCCGGCGCAGGTGTTCATGGGCGACGTGGGCGCGCTCGCCATCGGCGCGGCACTCGGGTGCGTGGCGCTGATCGTGCGCCAAGAAATCGTGCTGCTGGTGATGGGCGGCGTGTTCGTGCTGGAAACGGCCTCGGTGATGCTCCAGGTCGGCAGCTTCAAGCTGCGCGGCAAGCGCATCTTCCGCATGGCGCCGATCCACCATCACTTCGAATTGAAGGGCTGGCCCGAGCCCCGCGTGATCGTTCGTTTCTGGATCATCAGCGTAGTGCTGGTGCTCATTGGTCTGGCTACCTTGAAGGTGCGTTGAGAAAGCATGTTCGGCATCGGCAACAAGCAAGCGAAACGCCGCCAGGGCCCGCGGGGAAGCTTCGACCTCCCGTTGCTCGTGGCGGCGCTCGCTCTCGCGGCGCTGGGCGTGGTGATGGTCACCTCCAGCTCGATCGCCGTGGCCGACGGTTCGCACCAGGGCGCGTTCTATTACCTGAAGCGCCACCTCGTCTTCCTGGTGCTGGGCGCGTGCCTCGCAGGCGCCGCCATGCGCACCGAGCTGAAGACGCTGGAGAAACACAGCTTCCTGCTGCTCCTGGTCGGCATCATCATGCTGTTGATGGTGTTCCTGCCCGTGTTCGGCATGCGCATCAACGGCGCCCGGCGCTGGGTGAACCTCCTGGTGACGAGCTTCCAACCGGTGGAAGCGGTGAAGCTGATCCTCGTGGCCTACCTGGCGAGCTACCTCGTACGCCATCGCGAGGGCGTGGAATATGAATTGTTCGGCGTGGTGAAGCCCGTCGGTGTCGCCGGCTTCATCGTGTTGCTCCTGCTGGCGCAGCCCGACTTCGGCTCCGCCGCGCTGGTGGTCGCCACCACGGTGGGCATGGTGTGGCTGGCCGGGGCACGCATGCGCAACCTGCTGCTGCTCGGCACGCCGCTCGTGCCCGCGCTGATCTACGCGGCCACCGCGGAGGATTACCGCATCAAGCGCCTCACCTCGTTCCTCGACCCGTGGAAGGATCCGTTCAACGACGGCTTCCAGCTCACCCAGGCACTGATCGCCGTGGGCCGCGGCGAATGGACCGGCGTCGGTCTGGGTTCGAGCGTGCAGAAGCTGTTCTACCTGCCGGAGGCGCACACCGACTTCATCCTGGCGGTGCTGGCCGAAGAGCTCGGCCTGGCAGGCATCGTGCTCGTCATCTTCCTTTACGTCGTGCTGGTGGGGCGCGGCCTGTACCTCGGGCTGAAAGGCGTGGAACTGGGCCATCGCTTCTCCGGCTACGTGGCGTACGGCATCTCCCTGATGATCGGCTTCCAGGCGATGGTGTCGATCGGCGTGAACCTGGGCGTGCTGCCGACCAAGGGCCTCACCCTCCCGTTGATCAGTTCCGGCGGCTCGTCGGTGCTGATGACCTGCGCGATGGTGGGCGTGCTGTTACGCGCCACGTTCGAGATCAACCGCGCCGAAGACGCGCGGCAGACCGCCGTGCGCCTGCCGGCGAACGCCGTGCCGGATTCGGCCGCTCCCGCGGGAGGCATGGCATGAGCGCCCCCGTGCTGATCATGGCCGGTGGCACCGGTGGCCACATCTTCCCCGGGCTGGCCGTCGCCGACGAGCTGCGTTCGCGCGGCGTGCCGGTGGCTTGGCTCGGCGCGGAAGGCGGCATGGAAACACGGGTCGTGCCCGCGCACGGTCTCGACCTCCACACCGTGGCCGTGGGCGGCCTGCGCGGCAAGGGCGTGAAGACGCGCCTGCTCGCCCCCGTGATGCTGGCCCGCGCGTTGTTCGCCTCGCTGAAGCTGTTGCGCAGCCTGCGCCCGCGCTGCGTGCTCTCGATGGGCGGTTATGTCGCCGGGCCCGCCGGCGTCGCGGCGCGCATCGCCGGCATTCCGCTGGTGGTGCACGAACAGAACGCCGTGGCGGGCTTCACCAACCGCAAGCTCGCCTCGTTCGCGAAGAAGGTGCTTACCGGCTTTCCGAACGTGCTGCCGAATGCGGAGTGGGTGGGCAACCCGGTGCGTGCACGCATCGCTTCGCTGCCGGCACCGACGGAACGCTTCGCTGGGCGCGACGGCCGTCCACGACTGCTCGTGCTCGGCGGCAGCCTCGGCGCGCGCACGCTTAATCTCGCCGTGCCGCGCGCGCTGTCGCGCATGGCCGCGGCCGGCGCGACGATGCCCGAGGTAGTGCACCAGACCGGCGAGCGCGGTCTCCAGGAAGCCCTGGATGCCTACACCGAGGCCGCGGTGGCCGCCAGCGTCGTACCGTTCATCGAAGACATGGCCGGCGCCTACGAATGGGCCGATGTCGTGGTGTGTCGCGCGGGCGCGCTGACCGTGGCGGAACTCTGCGCCGCCGGCCTCGAGGCCTTGCTGGTGCCGTTCCCGCACGCGGTGGACGACCACCAGACGGCGAACGCCCGTGCCATGGTGGACGTGGGCGGTGCGCGCATCGTCGCCGACGCCATGCTGGCAAAGAACGATTCCGCGGATCTGCTCGCGAAGATGCTCGACGACCTGTTGGGCGACCGCGTGCGGATCCTTTCCGCGGCCAACGCGTCCCGCACGCTGGCCAAGCCCGACGCCGCAGCAACGATTGCCCGTCATTGCATGGAGGTTTCCGCATGACGCCCGGTCGTTTGCGTGCCCACGAAGATTTCATGACCTCGTTCCGCCGTGTCCATTTCATCGGCGTCGGCGGCGTCGGCATGAGCGGTATCGCGGAGGTGCTTTGCAACCTCGGTTACGATGTGTCGGGTTCCGACCGCGCACCGTCGACCACCACCGAGCGGCTTGCCGCGCTAGGCGTGGACGTGCACATCGGACATGAGGCCGCCAATGTCGACGGCGCCGACGTCATCGTGACCTCGAGCGCCATCCGCGCCGACAATCCCGAACTGGTGGCCGCGCGCGCCTCGCGTATCCCGGTGGTGCCGCGTGCCGAGATGCTCGGCGAGCTGATGCGCTTCCGTCGCGGCATCGCCATCGCCGGCACGCACGGCAAGACGACCACCACCAGCCTCGTCGCCAGCGTGCTGGCGGAGGCCGACTACGACCCCACATTCGTCATCGGCGGGCAGCTCAACGCCGCTGGCGCGAATGCCCGTCTCGGCACCGGCCAATACCTGGTCGCCGAAGCCGACGAATCCGACGGCTCGTTCCTGATGCTGTCGCCGGTGATCGCGGTGGTGACCAACATCGACGCCGATCACCTCGAGAACTACCACGGCGACTTCGCCCTGGTGAAGAAGGCCTTCGGCGACTTCCTGCACCGCCTGCCGTTCTACGGCATGGCAGTGCTGTGCATCGACGACGAGGAAACGGCGAAGCTGGCGCAGGACACTTCGCGCCGCATGCTCACCTATGGCATCGACCAGCCCGGCGCCGACGTCACCGCGACGAACGTGCGCCAGGTGGGCTTCGAGATGCACTTCGATCTTCGCCTGCCGGGCATGGCCGAGATGCTGCCCGTCACCTTGAACCTGCCGGGCCGCCACAACGTGCAGAACGCGCTCGCCGCGGCCGCCGTGGGCTGGCAGCTCGGTGTCGACGCGGCATCCATCGCCCGCGCGCTTGCCCGGTTCGAGGGCGTGGGCCGCCGCTTCCATCGTCGCGGCGAAATCGCGCTCGACCAGGGCAGCGCGCTGCTCGTCGACGACTACGGCCACCACCCGCGCGAGCTGGCCGCCGTGTTCGCCGCCGCGCGCGGCGGCTGGCCGGAGCGCCGTCTCGTGGTCGCCTTCCAGCCGCATCGCTACAGCCGCACGCGCGACCTGCTCGACGACTTCGCCAACGTGCTCGCCGAGGTGGACGTGCTCGTGCTGACCGAGGTCTATCCCGCCGGCGAAGCCCCCATTCCCGGTGCCGACGGCAAGGCGCTTGCGCGTGCCATCCGCGCTCGCGGCAAGACCGATCCCGTGCTGGTCGACCATCCGCGCGACCTGCGCGACACGCTGCCCGCGCTCGCGCGCGACGGCGACCTGATCCTGCTGCTCGGCGCCGGTGACATCGGCGCGGCGGCCATCGAGCTGGCAGGTGCCGGCCATCTGAGGACCCACAAGTGATGAGCAGTACGCGTTTTCCCCGCACCGTGACCGACCCCGCCGATTTCGGCCGCGTGGCCGTCGTCATGGGTGGCCAGTCGGCCGAACGCGAGGTGTCGCTCAATTCCGGCCGCGGCGTGCTCGAAGCGCTGCGCGCCAGCGGTGTGGACGCTCATCCGATCGACGGTATTCCGGCGTTGCTCGACGCCGTTCGCGCGGGGCACTTCGCCCGCGTGTTCAACATCCTGCACGGCGCGGGCGGCGAGAACGGCGAACTGCAGGGTGCCCTGCAATCGCTCGGCGTTCCCTATACCGGTTCCGGCGTGCTCGGCTCGGCGCTGTCGCTCGACAAGGTGCGCGCGAAGCAGGTGTGGATCGCGCTCGGCCTGCCCACGCCGAAGTTCAAGGCGTTGCCGCGCGGTGCGGACGTGCACGCGGCGGCGCGCGACATTGGCTTCCCGCTGATCGTGAAACCGGCCTGGGAAGGTTCCAGCGTGGGCATCACGCGAGTCTTCGAAGAAGCCGGCCTCGACGCCGCGGTGGAGTTGGCAAGCCGTTACCCCGGCGACCTGCTGATGGAAACGCTGATCGAGGGCGACGCGACGGAGGGCGGCGAATTCACCGTCGGCATCCTCGGACGCGAAGTGCTGCCGACGATCAAGATCGTGCCGAACAGTGCGTACTACGACTACAACGCGAAATACATCGCGGAAGACACGCAGTACCTCATTCCTGGCCTTTCGGGCACCGCCGAGGACGACATGCGTGCGCTGGCGCTGCAGGCGTTCGACGCGCTGGACTGCTTCGGCTGGGGTCGCGTCGACGTGATGCGCGACCGCCACGGCAAGAACTGGCTGCTGGAAGTGAACACGGCGCCGGGCATGACGTCGCACTCGCTCGTGCCCAAGGCCGCCGCGGCAGCCGGCCTGGATTACCCGGCCCTGTGCTGGCGCATCCTCGAAACCTCGATGAAGCGGGAGGGCGCGAAGGCATGAAGGGAGCCGCCGCCACGCGGATCGTCGCTTGGGGTATCGCCATCACCTTGGTGGTGCTGCCCGTCGTCGGCGTGATGCAAGGCTGGTTCGCCGCGGGCCGCTGGCCCGTGACGCAGCTGAAGGTCGAGGCGGAGTTCGCGCATGTCAGCGCCGAACAGATCCGCAGCGCCGTGCTGCCGCGTCTTGGCAAGGGCTTCTTCGCCACCGACCTGGAAGACGTTCGCCGCGCACTCGGTGCGTTGCCCTGGGTGGAGTCGGTGGAAGTGCGCAAGCGCTGGCCCGACACGCTGCTCCTGCGCATCTACGAGCGCCAGCCGTTCGCGCGCTGGAACGAGAATCGCCTCATCAGCCGGCAAGGCCTCGTGTTCGATGCGCCGGGCGCGGACCAGATGGGTGACCTGCCGCGCTTGAGCGGGCCGGATTCCCGGCTGGCCGAAGTGGTGAGCTTCTATGCGCAGGCCCGCAGGGCGTTCGAAGGCCGGGCGCAGTTGTCGATCGTCGGCGTCTCGCTGAGCGAACGCGGCAGCTGGAGCGTCACCACGGACAGCGGTGCCGAGATCGTCATCGGCGACCGCGACCAGGCCGACCGGCGTCTCGCGCGCTTCCTCGACGTCTACCCGCAACTCGTCGCCGGTCGACATGGCGGTTTCGCCTATGCCGACCTTCGTTACACCAACGGATTCGCCATCCGGTGGCCGGAACCGGAAACCACGGCCGCACCCAAGGTCGGAAGCTGAGCACATGAGAAACAAGAACGACAAACAGCTCGTCGTCGGCCTCGACATCGGCACCTCCAAGGTGGTCGCGATCGTCGGCGAATACGAGCCCGGCGAACCGATCGAAGTCATCGGCATCGGCACCCACGTGTCGCGCGGCATGAAGCGCGGCTCGGTGGTCGACATCGAATCCACGGTGCACTCCATCCAGCGCGCGGTGGAAGAAGCCGAACTGATGGCGGGCTGCGACATCCGCTCGGTGTATGCCTCGATCTCGGGTAGCCACCTGGAAACGCGCAACTCGCACGGCACCGCCGCCATCCGCGATCGCGAGGTCATGGCCGCCGACCTGGAACAGGTGCTCGAAGCGGCCAGCGCCGTCGCCATCCCCGCCGACCGCAAGGTGCTCTACAAGGAATCGCAGGAATACCGCATCGACGGCCAGGACGGCATCCGCCATCCGGTCGGCATGAGCGGCGTGCGCCTCGAAGCCAGCGTGCACCTCGTGACGGGCGCGGCCAGCGCGGTGCAGAACATCTCGAAATGCATCCAGCGCTGCGGTCTTTCGGTCGACGAACTGGTGCCCGCCGCGGTGGCCAGCGCGAAAGCCGTGCTGACCGAAGACGAACTCGAGCTGGGCGTCTGCCTGGTCGACATCGGTGCCGGTACGACGGATATCGCCATCTACACGCAGGGCGCCATCCGCTACACGAAGTCGCTGCCCGTCGGCGGCGACCAGGTCACCAACGACATCGCATACGGCGTGCACACGCCCACCGCGCATGCCGAAGAGATCAAGATCAAGTACGCGTGCGCGCTGGCCCAGCTTGCGCACGCGGAAGAGACGATCCAGGTGCCGAGCGTCGGCGATCGCCCGCCGCGCCGGCTGGCCCGTCAGGCGCTCGCCCAGTCGGTGCAGGCACGCTACGAAGAAATCTTCGAGATGGTGCAGGACGAACTGCGCCGCTCGGGCTACGAGAGCCTCGTCGCTGCCGGCATCGTGCTGACCGGCGGTGCGTCGCGCATGGAAGGCGCGTTGGAACTGGCGGAGGAAATCTTCCACAAGATGGTTCGCATCGGCGTGCCGCAGCACGTGTCCGGCCTGGGCGACGTCGTGTCGAGCGAACTGCATTCGACCGGCGTGGGCTTGTTGCTGCACGGGTCGCGGTCGAGCGGCGGTGCGCGCCACACCGGCTCCGCCGTCGGCAATGTCGGCAGCGTCGTCGAGAAGTTCCGAAGCTGGTTCACCAAGAATTTCTGATTTACCGGATAGCCGGTGCCCGATGGAATGGGGGCGCCGGGGCAAGAGGAAGGCCCGCAACCCATGGCCGACAGGAGTCGCCCATGGGACATAAACCAATAAAACAAAAGTTCTGCGGAGGACGGGAAATGTTTGAACTGATCGAAAAACTGGCACCGAATGCGGTCATCAAGGTCATCGGCGTGGGCGGCGGCGGCGGTAACGCCGTGGCCCACATGGTGAATTCCAACATCGAAGGCGTCGAGTTCGTCGTCGCCAACACCGACGCGCAGGCCATGAAGAGCTGCGCATCGCGTACGCACCTGCAGCTTGGCGGCAACGTCACCAAGGGCCTGGGTGCCGGCGCGAATCCGGAAGTGGGCCGTCAGGCCGCGCTGGAAGACCGTGAGCGCATCGAGGAAATGCTCGAAGGCGCCGACATGGTGTTCATCACCGCCGGCATGGGCGGTGGCACGGGTACCGGCGCCGCGCCGGTCGTGGCGCAGCTCGCCAAGGAGAAGGGCATCCTCACCGTGGCGGTCGTGACCAAGCCGTTCCCGTTCGAGGGCCGCCGCCGCATGCAGGTGGCGCTCAAGGGCATCGAGGACCTGTCCCAACACGTGGACTCCCTCATCACCGTGCCGAACGAGAAGCTGCTCTCGGTGCTCGGGCGTGAAGTGACGCTGCTGAACGCCTTCAAGGCCG
>NZ_JBNDHZ010000036.1:0-49133 GCF_056755355.1 Luteibacter sp. HAY1-4A | reverse complement strand
TCCTTTCCAGTGGGCTCCAGTACGACCTCGGTCCCCGCGTGCAGGCCCATGCCAACGTAAGCGGCCAGGGCTGGATCAATTCTGCCGAATCCTGTGGCGCTTCGGCGGTCAAGACCGACCGCTGCAGCTCACCGGGCGCCCCGCCCCGCATCGTGGGCAGCGAGGTGGGTGCCACCTTCCGTGGCAGCGGCTACAGCGTCGGCGTCGGCGTCGGCTCCAGCCGTCCGGCAGGTACGGGTGCCGCCTTGCCGCGTGTGCTGCCCGGCCTTGCCATCGCTTCGGGCCTTCCCATCGGGGCCTTGTCGTCCAGCACCGAACTCAATGCGCACGGCCGGGTCGACCTGGGCGGGCGTAGTGGCATCGACCTAGGTGCGAGCATCGGCCGCATCCGGCTCCTGCCGGGCAACCTTCTGGGCATCGGTTCGGTGGACCAGAAGGCGCTGAGCTTCGGCGTCGACCGCGGCCCGCTTTCCGGCTCTATCACTGGCCGCACCATGCAGCCGGAAGCCACCGCGGTGAACGGCCTCAATCCGGATCGCCGATGGAGCGCCATCGACCTCGGGGTCACCTGGCGCCTACCGTGGCGCGGCGAGCTCTCCGTGGGTGCGCAGAATGTCTGGTCGTCGGGCACTGTACCCAGCAGCCCGGCGGGCCCCGAGCCCGACCAGTCGCGCACGCCTTACGTGCAGTACCACCAGGACCTGTAAAAAAAGCCGCCCAATGGCGGCTTTTTTTGGTCCTTCGGCATGGGCGAGGGAATGGCGCCACTCAGCGCCCCATGTTGCGTACGCGCACGTCGCCGCTGAACGATTCGACGTGCACGTTACCGGCGCCACCGCCGATCGTCGTTTTCAGTTCCTTGCCCGGACCCTCGTCGCCCTTGGAGGCGTTCCCCCAATCGCTGCGCAGGTCGCCGCTGAAGGTGGAGGCTTCGAGGCGGGCCGACGTGTTGGCGGGCAACTGGATCTGCACGTCGCCGCTCATCGAGTCGACATCGATCTTGCCGCCATCGATCAGGCCGCCGTTGATCTGCGTGTCGCCCGACACCGTGCTGAAGTTCGCCTCCTTCCAAGGGCCGCCGCCGATGGTCATGCGGCCGGACACCGTCTGCGCGTCGACCTTGTCGCCCACATTGGGCGCCGTGATGTCGCCCGAGACGGTCTGCAGGTCGGCGCGGCCAGCGCGGCCTGCGAGGTCGATCGTGCCGCTCACCGTCTGCATGCTTACCTCCGGCGAACGCAGGTTGGCGCGGATGCGCCCGCTGACCGATTCCACGTCGATGCGGCCGCCATCGAGACCGTCGATGCTGACCGGCGCGCTGACCACGTTGATGTCCACCTCCACCGACTTCGGCACGCGCACGTTGAGGATGGTCGCCTGCATGCTGGAATCGTTGCCCCAACTGAACCACCGGCCTTTTTTCTCGTCGCCCTCGACGTGGATGTCGACGTTGCGGTCGTCACCTTCGATCTGCAGCGGCCGGGCACCGTCGCCCAAGGTGCCGGACACCTGCACCTGGTTCTTGTCCCAGGCCGTGACGGTGACCTCGCCCTTGACGTTTTCGATGCTGATGCGGGCATTGGGCCGGATGTCTTTCGAGAGGTTGATCGGCGTCGAGGCGAACGCCTCGCCGATCGACAGCGCCAGCAGCAGGGGAGTGAAGTAGAGCGTTTTCATGGGGAATGTCCTGGCTGTTCGCGTTAGCTGGCTTGCTTGTCGAGGTTGCGCAGACGATCGCGCTGGCGTTCGGTGCGCAGCAGCAGGCGTTGCAGCGCGGCCGAATCGGGGGAATCCCGCATGGCCTGGGTGAGTTCCATGCGTGCGGCGTCGAGTTCAACCGCCGCGCCGCTGAGGCGCGGATCGGAAGGTTTCCATGGCGACGCCGTGGCTACGGCGTTGGTCCCGGGCGGCGCGGCCAGGTGCAGGCCCAGTCCGCCGCCCAGCACCGCCACGCCGGCGATGGCCGCGGCCATCAGCCAGGGGCGCGCACGATGCTGCCGGCGAGGCGCGGCCGCGGCGTCGTCGAGCCGTGCCTCGATGTCCGCCCACAGGTCGCGGTGTGGCGTGACCGGCCGATTGATGGAGCGCATCTGGCGCAGGTAGTCGAGTTCGTTCATGGTTTGTCTCCCAGCGCGCGGCGAAGCAGGCCGCGTGCACGATGCAACTGTGCTTTCGAGGATCCCACCGCCATCGAGAGTTCGACGGCGATTTCCTCGTGTTTCCACCCTTCCACGTCGTGCAGCACGAGGACGGCCCGGGCCCGCGGCGGTAATGCGGCGATGGCCTGTTCCAGTTCCTCGCGCTCGAACGCGCGGACGGGATTGTCGGTGTCGGTGATGTCCGGCAGGTGGTCGTCGGCCACGATGCTGACCGGGTCGGCGTTGCGGGCGCGTATGGACATGAGCGCCACGTTCACCGCCAGCCGGTAGACCCAGGTGCCGAAGGCGCTTTCGAAGCGGAACCCTTCGAGTTTCTGCCAGGCGCGCACGAAGGCTTCCTGGGTGAGGTCCTCGGCGCGGGCATGGTCGAAAGCCGCGAGGCGCAGTACGGCACCGTAGACGCGGTCGGCATGCCGGCGATAGAGGGTTTCGAAGGCCTTGCGGTCGCCGGCCACCGCCGCGCGCACGATCTCGTCGTCCGACGAAGCGGCAGGCAGCTCAGGCTGCATGAAGGACGTGGCGGCGAGGCATAGGGCGTTCATCTTGCCAGCTTGGATGCCGGCAGGGGACAAACGGTTTAAGGAGGGCCGCGACCAGGTTCGCTGTGGGAGACAGCTTCCATGGGACGACAGCTCACCTGTGGGAGCCGGCTTCGCCGGCGATCCCGCGGCAGCGGGCAAGCCTGCCGCGAGCACTCATCGCCGCTGAAGCGGCTCCCACAATACCGCGATCAGGCTACGCTGGCCCTCGGCCGGGTCACGGCGGCATCCAGCGCCTTGCTCACCTTCAGCCGCTCGGCCTTCAGACGCTCGGGCATGCGAGCACCGAAGCCGTCGAGGTACAGGCCGATGGCGCGCAGTTCTTCCTGCCAGGCTTCCACGTCGACGCGGAGCAGTTCGTCCACGACGCCCGGCGGGATATCCAGGCCATCGACGTTCAGTTCGTGCTTCGCGGGCAGGATGCCGATCGGCGTGTCGACGCCCTTCGCCATCCCTTCGACGCGTTGGATCATCCAGTCGAGCACGCGCAGGTTGTCGCCGTACCCCGGCCACATGAACTGACCGTCGCCGTCCTTGCGGAACCAGTTCACGTGGAAGATGCGGGGCAGCCTGGCACCCGGCTTGTCGAACGAGAGCCAATGGGCGAAGTAGTCGGCGAAGTTGTAGCCGCAGAACGGCTTCATCGCCATCGAGTCGCGGCGGAGCACGCCCACCGCGCCCGTGGCCGCGGCCGTGGTTTCCGAACCCATGGCGGCGCCGACGAGGACGCCGTGCGCCCAGTCCTTCGCCTCGAACACCAGCGGCACGAGCGAAGGCCGGCGGCCTCCGAACACGATTGCCGAGATCGGTACGCCCGTGGGCGCCTCGGACTCCGGAGCCCAGCTGGGGCACTGCTTCGCGCTTACGGTGAAGCGGGCATTGGGATGCGCGGCGGGACCGTTGGCGGGATCGTAGGGACGCCCCTGCCAATCAGTCACCGGCTCGCCTTCGCCCAGGCCTTCCCACCAAGCGCTGTTGTCGGCAGTAACGGCCACGTTGGTGAAGATCGCATCGTGCCCGAGGGTGGCGAGCGCCGAGGGGTTGGTCTTGGCGCTGGTGCCCGGGGCGACGCCGAAGTAGCCGGCCTCCGGATTGATCGCCCACAGGCGGCCGTCTTCACCCGGCGTCATCCAGCAGATGTCGTCGCCTACCGTCCAGACCTTCCAGCCCGCCTTGCGATAGCCCTCGGTGGGGATGAGCATGGCGAGGTTGGTCTTGCCGCACGCGGACGGGAATGCGGCGGCGATGTAGTGTTTCTCGCCCTTCGGATTCTCGATACCGACGATGAGCATGTGCTCGGCGAGCCAGCCTTCGCGGCGCGCCTGATGGCTGGCGATGCGCAACGCATGGCATTTCTTGCCCAGCAGTGCATTGCCGCCGTACCCCGAACCGATCGACTTGATCGACAGTTCCTCGGGGAAATGCATGATGAAACGGCGCTCCGGATCGAGGTCGCCGGTGGAGTGCAGCCCCTTCACGAAGCTGCCATCGCGCTCGATACGCGCCAGGGCCTGCGCACCCATGCGGGTCATGATCCGCATGTTGGCGACGACATAGGGGCTGTCGGTGATCTCCACTCCGCAGCGCGACATCGGCGAATCGATGGGGCCCATGCAGTACGGGATGACGTACATGGTGCGGCCGCGCATCGCGCCGGCGAACAGTGCGTCGATCTTCGCGTGGGCCTCGGCAGGTGCCATCCAATGATTGTTGGGGCCGGCGTCCTCTTCCTCGGGGGTGCAGACGAAGGTGAGGTGCTCGACGCGCGCAACGTCCGAGGGGTTCGAGCGATGCAGATAGCTACGCGGATGCTTCTCGGCATTCAGCGGCAGCAGGTCGCCGCTGGCCAGCATCGTCTTGACGAGTTCGGCGTATTCCGCGTCGGAGCCGTCGCACCAGTGGATGGTGGCGGGTTCCGTGAGCCGGGCGACGTCGTCGACCCATCGATTCAATGCTTCCAATGAACTGCCGTGCGAACGCATCCTTGGTGGTCTCCAGTTAAACGCAAGCGGAGACAGTAGTTTGCGCGTCCTGGTATTGGCAAGGTACGGCGCAGCAAAACCCGGTTGCCGTTCAGGGTCGGTCGCTTGATTTCTCTGGCGTGAGCGTTGCGATCATGTGTTCGACATAGGCGTCGAACTCTTCGTGCGACAGCCGTGGAAGGCCGAGCGTGAAGTTCAGTTGCAGGAATCCCACGTACGCGGCGTAGGTGAGCCGGGCGCGGTGCAGAGCGCCCACCGGCTCGAGCCCGGCTTCCGTATACATCCGCGTGAGGAAGTCCATGCGCCGCTGGGACACGCGCGACATCACCGGCACCACCTGCGGATGGTCGAGCGCCTTCAGCAACGCGGCATAGACGCGGTGGGGCTGCAGTTCGTGGGCCACGCGGCGGAACAGTTCCGGCAGGCGCTTGCGCGGATCCGGAATGCGCTCGATCTCCGCCAGCACTTCGCGTTCGCCGTATTCTTCCCAGCGTTCCAGCGACGCCTGGAGCAGCGCCTCCCTGGTGCGGAAATGCCAGTAGAAGCTGCCCTTGGTGACGCCAAGGCGTCTGGCCAGGGCTTCCACCGCGAGGGCGCCGACCCCTTGTTCGGCGATGAGGGCTAGGGCGCCGTCTTCCCAGTCTTCGGCGGAAAGGCGTGCTCGTTCGTTCTTGGCACCATCGTTCATCGACGCATGGTAGCCGAGACTTCCGCGTTTGCAATCGGTCGCGGCAGGGTGTTGTTGCATAAGACCTTGACTTGGCAGCTCTTACGTGACCGTACGCGGCCGTATTGACGCACCTTTCCCGGCATTACATACTCGGCCGTATGGTTGCCGATCGCGTTCATGTACCCAGCACCCGGACGAGCCTGGTCTCGTTCGATGGCCTTGTCGTCGCCACCCAGCGCTGGCGCGGCGAGCGTTCGCCATCGCTGCTGTTCGCCCACGGTTTCGGCCAGACCAGGCACGCATGGCAGGGCGCGGCCCAGACTTTGGCGGCGCAGGGTTTCGACGCCACGACGTTCGATGCGCGCGGTCATGGCGAAAGCGAGCGGATGCCGCGCGGCGACTACCACATGGAGCAATTCGTCGGGGACCTCCTGGCGGTGGCGAGCGAGGCGGACGCGCCCGACGGCAGGCCGCCTGTTCTCGTCGGTGCGTCCATGGGCGGGCTGCTGGGCCTGGTCGCCGCGGGCGAGGCGGGCGAGGGCAGGGCGCCGCCGTTTTCGGCGCTCGTCCTGGTGGATATCACGCCGCGGTGGGAAACCGCCGGGGTGGAACGTATCCTCGGCTTCATGCGCGCCCATCCGAAAGGTTTCGCGAGCTACGACGAGGCTGCCTCGGCGATCGAGGCATATCTCCCGCATCGCGGCGAGCGCAAGACGGAGGCCCAGTTGAAGCCGCTGCTTCGGCAGGATGGCGACGGGCGCCTCCGCTGGCACTGGGACCCGGCGTTGCTCGACGGTATCGTGCAGGAAAGCGAGCGCTACCAGCCGCGCCTTTTCGCCGCGGCGGCCCGGGTCAAGGTGCCCGTGCTGCTTCTTTCCGGCGCTCGCAGCGACGTGGTGTCTCGCCACACCGTCGACGAGTTCCTCAGCCTCGTGCCGCATGCGCGTCACGTGGCCCTGGCCGACGCCACCCATATGGTGGCCGGCGACGCGAACGACGCGTTTACGCGCGAGATCGCGAGTTTCATGCATACCCTTAGCTAACCGACTGTGACGAGGTGATACCGATGTCTGCGATCCTGGTTGTGCTGGCGGCGCTCATCGCCTCCGGTGCCTGTGCCTACCACCGAACGTCCCTCAAGACGTGGGCCATCGCGACGGCGGCCACGATCCTCGTGGTCGGCTTCCTCGCCGGCGCGCCGGTCACCACCGTCGTGCTGCTCGTCCTGCTGGGCGTCGTCGCGGCGCCCCTGCTGATGGTCGACTTCCGTCGCAAGAAGATCAGCGCGCCGCTGCTCTCGCTGTTCGCGAAGGTGACCCCCAAGCTCTCCGATACCGAGCAGACCGCCCTGGAAGCGGGCACGGTCGGTTTCGAGGGTGAGCTGTTCTCGGGCAAGCCCGACTGGTCGCAACTGCTTCGCCAGCCGAAGCCGGAACTCTCGATCGAGGAACAGGCTTTCCTCGACGGTCCGGTCGAGGAACTGTGCGGCATGATCGACGACTGGCAGATCACGCACGAGCTGGCCGACCTGCCGCCGAACGTCTGGGAGTTCATCAAGAAGAACAAGTTCTTCGGCATGATCATTCCGAAGAGCTACGGTGGGCTGGGTTTCTCCGCGCTGGCTCACTCCGCGGTGCTGCAGAAGCTGTCCAGCATGTCGCAGACGCTGGCTTCCACCGTCGCCGTGCCGAACTCCCTCGGGCCGGGCGAACTGCTGATGCATTACGGCAGCGACGAGCAGAAGAACCACTACCTGCCGCGCCTTGCCGACGGCCGCGAGATTCCGTGTTTCGCGCTCACCGGCCCCTATGCCGGCTCCGACGCGACGTCGATCCCGGATTTCGGCATCGTCACGAAGGGCATGTGGAACGGTGAGGAAACCGTCGGCATCCGCCTCACCTTCGACAAGCGTTACATCACCCTCGCGCCGGTAGCCACCATCGTCGGCCTTGCCTTCCGCATGTACGACCCGGACAAGCTGCTGGGCGACAAGGAAGATCTCGGCATCACGCTGGCCCTGTTGCCGCGCGAAACCCCGGGGATGGAGATCGGCCGCCGCCACTTCCCGCTGAACACGCCATTCCAGAACGGTCCGGTCCACGCCAAGGACATGTTCGTTCCGCTGTCCGTGCTGATCGGCGGTCCGCACATGGCGGGGCAGGGCTGGCGCATGCTGGTCGAATGCCTCTCCGTGGGCCGCGCCATCTCGCTGCCGTCGAACGCTACCGGCGCCTCCCGCATGGCGGTGGCCGCCACGGGTGCGTACGCCCGCATGCGCAAGCAGTTCGGCCTGGCCATCGGCCGCTTCGAAGGTGTGGAGGAAGCGCTGGCCCGCATCGGCGGCCTCACCTACGGCATGCAGGCGCTGTCGCGTGCAACCGCCGCGGCGGTGGATCGCGGTGAGAAGCCGGCGGTTCCGTCGGCCATCGCCAAGTACCACGCCACCGAGTGGTGCCGCCAGATCGCGTCCGACGCCATGGATATCCACGGCGGCAAGGGCGTGATCCTGGGCCCGAAGAACTACATGGGCCGCGGCTGGCAGAGTGTGCCCATCGCCATCACGGTGGAAGGCGCGAACATCATGACGCGCAGCCTCATGATCTTCGGCCAGGGCGCGATCCGCTGCCATCCTTACGTGCTGAAGGAAATGCAGGCACTGAACATCGCCGACTACCGCGAGCGCCTGAAGACCTTCGACGATGCCCTGTTCGGCCACATCGGCTTCGGGTTCTCCAATGCGGTGCGCAGCTTCGTGCTCGGCATCACGGCGGCCAAGATCGGCGACACGGCGGGCGACGCGTACACGCGCCGCTTCTACCGCAAGCTCAACCGCTACTCCGCCGCGCTCGCGCTCTGCGCCGACGTGTCGATGGGCGTGCTTGGCGGCAAGCTGAAATTCAAGGAGAAGCTGTCGGCCCGCCTCGGCGACACGCTGTCGTATCTCTACATCGCCAGCGCCATGCTGAAGCGCTACGAAGACACGGGCCGTCCGGAAGCCGATCGTCCGTTGCTGGCCTGGGCGTTCCATGAGTGCGTGTGGAAGATGCAGATGGCGCTGGACGGCGTGATCCGCAACTTCCCGGTGCGCCCGGTGGCGTGGCTGCTGCGCGCCCTGGTCTTCCCGTTCGGCCGCCGCGAGGTTCCGCCGTCCGACCGCCTCGGCCGTCGTGTCGCCGCGCTCATCACGGCACCGAGCGAAGCCCGCGACCGCCTCACCACGTGGACCTACCTCACCCCGACGGCGAACAACACCGTGGGCCGCATGAACGAGATCCTGCCCGACGTGATCGCCGCGGAACCGGTGGAACGCAAGTTCCTCAAGGCCTTCAAGGGCGGCCAGCTGCGCTCGCACACGTACAACGAGCAACTGGCCGAGGCCGAAAAGCTGGGCGCGATCACGGCCGCCGAACGCGAACTCCTGCAACGTGTGCGCGACGGGGTAGCCGAGTTCATCTCGGTGGACGACTTCGACAGCGAGGAACTGCGTGCGAACGTGGTACGCAACGCCGAGGCGATGAAGTCGGTTCGCGCTGCGTAAGCAAAGCCATAAGCGACACGAAAAAGGCCGCGAGCAATCGCGGCCTTTTTTACCGCGGGTCGGGGAATATCGGTTTGCCTTGGGGATCCCACTGCATCGGTTGGGCGTGCGGTGCGCGGCGTGCGGTGCATTTCCAGTCCGGGCCGCCGTTGGCGTGGTAGATGATCCAGTCGGTCTTGCCGTCGGCGGACTTGAAGAAGCCGTTGTGGCCCGGAGCGTAGACGTGGTTCCGTGGCGAACTGGCCAGCACCGGGCGCGGCGACTTCTTCCATGACGCCGCGTCGAGCAGGTTGGCGTCTTTGTCCGCCGTCAACAGACCGATCGCATAGTCGTCCGACCAGCACGCGCTGCCGGAGTAGGTCAGATACGCCGTGCCGTCCGGCCCTTCGATGAACTCGGGGCCCTCGAGGATTTCCCGCCCACCCTGCATCTCCCAGGTAAACGTCGGCGTGGCGATATCGACCTGCGGATCGCCCAACGTCCACGGATTGGACATGGGGGCGAGGATCAGGTCGCTCCGGTCGCCGACGTAAGCGGAGTAGGCGAAGTAGCGACGGCCACGGTACTCGAACACGGTGCCGTCGATGCCCGGCAGGTGCGTGGTCAGCATGCCCTTGTCCACCCACGTACCCGTGGTGGGATCGGCTGCCGCGTTCTCCAGCACGAAAATGTGGCGATGCGCATCGTCGTTGTGCCGCTTTTCGGCCGCGGTGTAATACAGGTACCACTTGCCATCGAGGAAGTGCAGCTCCGGCGCCCAGATGGCCGCCGAGTTCGCGCCTTCGGCGGGCGGCCGCCACACCGTAACGGGTACTGCGTCACGCAGCCGTTGGATGTCCGTGGTTTTCCGGATGGCAATGCGGTCGCCCATCGTGTTCAGGTAATAGAACACGCCCTGCCGCTGGACCACCCACGGATCAGGTCCTGATGGAAGCAACGCTTGCGCATGGCTTGCCGCGGCCACGCACAGGAGCGATGCCATCGCGAGGCGGCGCATCGTCACTGCCCCACCTGCAGGTAGTCCACGTCCAGGACGTGCGCGCCACCGTCGATCGCCAGCGTGTTCATGCCGGGCAAAAGGGTCACCTTCATCTCGAGCATCGACCAGCCCTCGCCGTCGTCACGCACGGTTCCCGCCGGCTGGCGCGCACCATTGACGACGACGGCAGGAATCCCCGGCAGCCCCACGGTGGCGAAGCGAAGACGAAGCGTCTGCGCACCGCCGACGCTCGCCACATCGAAGCGCAGCCGGCCGTTGCTTCCGGCGGCCAGCCGCGCCTTGCGGCCGTTGGAGGCCTTGTCGTCGGCAATGACCACGCTGCCTTCCTTCGCCGCGTCCTCGGCTTCGAAGCGGCTGAAATCCAGCGGCGCAGTGTTGTAGAGCACTTCGTTCGCCCACTCGGACGACGGCTCCGCGGGCGACGACGAGGTGGTGACGTGCAGGAACCGGCCATCGTCGCGGCGGAGCAAGGCTTGCGTCCATCCCGCGTGGATGTTGCCCGTGCGCTTTTGCACCGGTGCCCGCGCTTCCCACCAGGGACCGCGGCCGGACGCGTTGTTCCAGTACAACGAGCGTCCGCCCTCGTCGCCACCGCCGCCGGCGCGTTCGGCGGAGATCACCAACGTGCCTTCGGGGCCGCCCACGGGGAACCACTGCACGACGGGGCACGCCGAGGGCCATGCGCCCGACGCGGTCGCCACCGGGATGCCGTGGCGTTGCGGGTCGCCCCAGTCGAGGCCGTCGCGGCTGAACTTGATATGCACCTGTCCGTTGTTCGGACCGTCGATGTTCTCGTAGGTCATGGCGTAGCGGCCGTCGCCCATCCGCGTGACGATGGCCATGCCGGGCCGCTCGACACCGCCGGGAATGGCGACATCCAGTACCTCGGGTCCCCAGCTCTTGCCACCATCGGTCGAGAGCTTGTGCGCCAGCGCCTGGTTGTAACCCTCGGCCTTGTGCTGCTCGGTGGAGTAATAGGCCACCATGCGACCGTCGTCGAGCACGTGGATGTTGGTTTCCCACACGCCCTTGTTGTCCTTGTCCTCCGGCCTTCCACCGCCCTTTATGACGGAACCGCGGTAATGCCACGTCGCGCCTTCGTCGGTGGAGGCATACACCTGCAGATCCTGCGACGTCACCCGGCCATCGGCATTGTTACCCGTGGCGTTGGCGGAAAGGATGAGCGTGCCCGCGGCGAGGCCACCGCTCGAACGAGGCAGGCGCATGAGGTGCGGCTGCCAGCGGAGTTGCCACCTCGGGTCCTTATGGACCTGGTCCGTGACATTGCCGACCGATTGCCAGTGGTCGCCGCCATCGTCGCTGCGCCAGAGCGCGATGCCGGCCATGCCCTTCTGTTCGAAGGCCATGAGCAGGCGGTTGTTGCCTTCGCCCACCGGTGTGACCGTGACGTACCCGGATCCATCGGCCAGGTGCGTGCCGCCGACAGGGGGTTCGGCGAACGCCGCGCCCGTGCACATCGCGACGGCGAGCAGGACAAGACCGTGGGTCGAACGCTTGAGCAACATCATGATGTCCTGTTCCCTCTTCGAAAAAAGAGCGTATCGGGACGCGATGCCCGATACGCCGGGGAAGAAACGTCAAAGCTTGAGCCGGACGCCGACGCCGACCGTACGATCCTGGTAGCGAATATCGCGCGGCCGGCTCGTGCCTTCGCCGAAGAACTGGTGGAGGTTCGCGCCGAGGATATTGGTCGCGTTGAACACGCCGGTGAGGTTCTTGGTGAAATCGTACGCGAGCGAGAAATCCACCTGGTTGGCCGGCTTGATGTAGTCGTTAACGCCCGCCACGTTCACCGCGTTGAACCCGTCGATGAACTTGCTGCGGTAGTTGTAGGCCAGGCGTGCCGACACACCGTACTTCTCGTACATCAGCACGGCATTGCCGTTGTTCTTCGAGACGTTCTGCAGCGGTGCGACTACAATGGGACCGCCGATGTACTGCGGCGACCGCGTGCTGCCTTCGATGTACGTGTAGTTCAACTGGACACCCAGGCCGCTGAACGCGCCGGGCAGGAAATCGAAGAACTGCTGGTAGGCCACTTCGGTACCGTCCAGGTGGCCTGAGCCAGCACTTTGCGGCGAGGAGAGCTGGTAGGGCAGGCCGCCGATCACCACGTCGGTCACGTAGTTCTGGATGTAGCCCTTGATGTCGCGATAGAACACGTTACCGCTGATGTAGCTGGATGGGCCGAAGTAATACTCCAGCGAGGCGTCGTAATTGGTCGACTTGATCGGTGTGAGGTTCGGGTTGCCGCTCGCGGCCGCACCTGCGCGGTTGATGGTGGGCGGATTGAGCGAGATCGACGGATTGAGCTGGCCGAACCCGGGATACGTGATCGTCTTCGCGGCTACCAGGCGCAATTGCAGCTGGTCGGTCATGTGCAGGTTGAAGCTTACGTTCGGCAGATAGACGGGCGCGTTGGTTCCCGCGCTGATCGGCGTGTAGATGTTCGTGCCGGCATCGTAGGAGAAGGCATTGAGGCGGCGCAGGTTGCGCTCGACGCGGATGCCCATCAGGCCGTCGTACGGCATGCCGAAGAGCTCATTGCCGTAGGCCACCTGGAGGTAACCCGCGATCGCCTGCTCCTTGATCTGGTAGTAGCGGCCCGGATTCTGCGGTGCCAGTCCCGTGGGCAGGCCATACAGCGTGCGCAGGTTGTCCGCATTGTCGATGAGGTAATCGTACGAGCCGGTCAACCAGCGCGTGGGTAGCGCCGAGGTGGTCGGCATGGCTGTGAAATAGCTGCTTGGGAAGCGGGCGATCACCTGGTTGTCCGGATTCGGGTTTCCCGGGATGTCGCCGGTGCCGCCCGGCGGCGGCGTCGAGATCTCAACACTGCCGGTGTACTGCGCCTTGTGGTTCGAATAGCGAAGACCGAAGTCGGCATACTGGAAGAAGTCGCCGGCAAAATCGAAGTTGCCGTCGCCGCGCCAGGCGAACTGCTTGGCGGATTGGTTGTTCCAGGTCTGGAACAGTCCGTTGAGATAGAAGTTCGCGGGGTTCGTTTCCGGATTGCCTGCAAGACCCCAGTTCGTGTGGTCGCCTTGGTTGCCGCTCCACACCGTCGTTATCGGCCCCTTGAGGAACGTGTCGATGATGAAGTTCTGCTCGTGGAACGACGTGGAGTTCCATGAGAAGTCGGTCGACAGGGTCAGCTTTTCGCCGTGCCACTTTGCGCCGATCGAGTTCTGGATATCGTGGCCGCGTTGCTGGTGCGCCTGTGTACTCGTGGCGGCATAGCTGTTGCCGGTCCACGTCGCATTGCTGGCGTCGCAGATGCGCTGCCCGTAATACGGCGAACCGGTCTGCTGGTTGGCATAGCAGGTGTCCGATACCGTGACCGAGGTCGGGTCTACGGCGCCCGTGGGAAAGCTGAAGAAGAAGGGCTGGTTGTAGCGGTCGTTCATCCAGTCATACAGCCCCTCCACGTAGAACTCGGTCTGGTCGTTCGGCTTCCACTGCAGCGCGTAGTTCGCTTCCTGGCGCTTGCGCTTGCCGATGTTGTAGTCCGCGCCGAAGCCATTGGGGGCGGAAATGAGGTCGCCGTTGCTGCTGCGGATCGGATCGCCCGACGCGCCCGTGAGCACGCGCGGATAATCGCCCCAGACCGCGTTGTAGTCGTAGTGCTGCTCGCCGGCACCCATGTTGAGAAGAGCGCCGAAATCGCCGGCATCCGTATGCCAGCGGTTGCTCAGCAACAGGCTGCCTTCGGGGTCGTTCTTGTCGGCGTAATGGCTGTGCGTTTCGTTGAAGGTCGCCGCCACGCGAGAGCCGTCGAAATCCAGTGGACGGTAGAGTTGCATGTCGACGACGCCCGCGATGCCACCGTCGATCATGCTGGCTTCGCTCGACTTGTAGACATTCAGCGCCTTCACCGCCGTTGCCGGAAGGTTCTGGAATGCGAACGACCGCCCGACGCCGGAGAAGATTTCCCGCCCGTTGAGCGTCGTGGCGACGTTCGGCAGGCCACGGATCACCACCGAGGTGGTTTCGCCCTGGAAACCCTGGGCCACTTGCACGCCAGTGATGCGTTGCAGCGCGTCCGCGACACTGTTGTCGGGCAACTTGCCCACGTCTTCCGCCACGATGGAGTCGACCACCATGCGCGAGTCCTGCTTGATCTGCTGCGCACTGGCAAGGCTCTCGCGCAACGCCTGGACGGTGACGGCATTGAGATTGACGGCGTTGGCGGCCGCGTCGCGCTGCGCGGTCGCAGCCTGTTTCTTTTCGTCCTTGGGGGCCGTGGTATCGGTCTTCTGCGGGGCCGGTGGCGTTGCCTGGGCCGCCTCGCCGGCCGGCACGGGCGTGGTCGGAGCCTGGGCGGCGTGGGCAGGTAAAAAGGCAGCAGCGATCATCGACGCCAGCAGCGTCGTTGGAATGGACAAGCGCTTCATGGAAATCTCCCCTCAGAGATTAGGTGTCGTCTAGCGGTTCAACGAGCGGTCTTCAAGGCTTGCAACGGATACGACACGGCATCGGGCGGTACCACACCCCGTGGCGACTTGGAGAGCAGGCGGACGATGTCGACTTCGCGCTGGCGATACGGCGTACCGTCGGTGCGCAACAGGTCGTGGAACCAGAGCACGGGCGGCTTCTGCACGTACGGCTTGTCCCAGGAATCCCAGGGCATGGTGGTCTGCGTCTTCCCTTCGACGAAACCCCACTGGATCATGCCGATGTCCAGCTTCTTGCCCAGTGGAAGAATTTCGTCGATGGTCGAACCCGCCCCGCGAGCCATGTACTCCGTGCAGATCATCGGGCGGCCATAAGGCTGCAACTGGGCCACGCGCTTCACGAACGTCTCGGGCCAGTCGTAGCTATGGAAGGTGATGATGTCGGAGCGCTCGAGCTGGGTGGTTTCCACCGCGTTGAGCTTTGCGTCAGGGGCCCAGTCGTCGTCGTGCCACACGCCGCTGGTGAGCGGCTGCGTGGGCGATGCACTGCGTGCCCAGTCGAACACCTGAGGCAGCAACTCGGCTACCCGGTCGAACTTGTCCTTTGGATTGGTGGTGTAGTTGCCACCGCCCGGGTTGTCCGGTTCGTTCCAGACGTCCCAGGCGAGGATGCGTGGATCGGCTGCGAAGGTCCTGACGATGTCGACGGTATAGGCCTTCAGGCGCGGGTACTGGCTCGGATCGTCCATGGCCACCCCTGGCCCCTGCACCCAGCCCGAATTGTGCACGCCCGGTACGGGAGCATGTTGCTTGCCGGGCTTCGCGACCGGGTCCCAGCAGGAATCGAACAGCACGAGCATCGGCTTGATACCGTGCCGTGCGGCGATCGCGAGGAACGTGTCGATGCGTTTCTTGAAGCCGGCAGCATCCTGTTGCCAGAGCTGGTCGTGCAGGAACACGCGCATGGTGGTCATGCCGAGCGCCTGTGCCCAGCCCAGTTCCTTGTCGATACGCGCGGCATCGAAGGTATCGGCCTGCCACATTTCGAACTGGTTGATGGCATTGGCCGGAATGTAGTTGCTGCCGATCGGCCAAGGCTGCTTCGCGTACCACGCATGGGCACGGGCGGGCGTCCAGCGCGCCGCATCGTCTGCCGCCATCACTGGCGTCGCCAGCGCCACGAACATCCCGACCGCCAGCGCCCATCGTGCCTTCGTCATGCCGCCCCGTCCCGTCAACGACCGCGTCCGACCGAACGCGGGAAAGCCTTCCCCATGGGCATGCCGGAGGGCGCGCCCGCTCGTTGTTCGTGTTGTCGCCGGTCCCCTTGTCCGAACGAAACTCAGTCAAACACATTGTCCTACAAAGTCGCAAGTGCCCGATATCGTTGCATTCTTTTTGCCGCATTGCGGCAAATGTCGTATGGCGGGACTCCAAACGTTATGCATATAGTCCGTTTATCGGACTAACGCATTCCTCGGGGCGGACGGCAATGAAGAAACCCGGTACGGCGCGCAACCTGCACGGTCATGTCGTGCAGGAACTGGGACAGCGCATTGTCGGCGGCAAGGTGCGGCCAGGAGAGGTGTTTCCACGCGAGGAGACCCTGGCCGGAAGTCTCCGTGTAAGCCGCACGGCATTGCGCGAGGCATTGAAGGTGCTGTCGGCGAAGGGACTGATCGAATCGCGCGCCGGAGTAGGCGCACGCGTGATGGAAGAACAGTACTGGAACCAGCTGGATCCGGATGTGCTGGCCTGGCGTTGCGCCTCGATGCCCACGGACGACTTCATCCATAAGCTGGTGCAGATGCGCAAGATCATCGAACCCGCTGCGGCGGCCGCCGCGGCCGGTCATCGCAGCGACCAGCAACTCGCGAGCATCGAAACGGCGCTGGGACTCATGGAGGCATCGACGACGCTCGACGAATGGGCCGATGCCGACCTGCAGTTCCACGACGCCGTGCTCCGCGCCACGGGCAACGAGCTGCTTTCGTCGCTGTTCAGCGTGATCGAAACGGCACTCGGCACGTTCTTCGTGCTATCGGCTCGTACCGCGGCGAACTTCAAGTATTCGCTGCCCTATCACCAGCAAGTGTTCCAGGCGATCCGCGATGGGGATCCGACGACGGCGAGCGGCGCCATGCTCGCGATGATCGCGGACTCGGAGAAGAACCTTCAGCCGCAGGTCGTGCGGCCCGCGTCATGACCTGGTAACCGCCACGACGGGAAGCGCGCTTCCTGTCGCGGCGCTTGCGTCAGGAGCAGCCGCCTTGCCTCGCCACCACTTCCAGCAGGCGTGCTTCCACTTCGTCCCTTGTGTGGGCGCGGAACAAGCGCGGCGCGGCGCGGCGGAGGGCAGCGCAGTCCAGGATGGTGAGGCGGTCGCGCACCTGGAGCAGTTGGCCCGGGTGCATGCTGAACTCTTCCAGGCCCATGGCGAGGAGCAGCGCGGTGAACTGTGTGTCCCCGGCGATTTCGCCGCACAGGCTCACGGGCTTCTTCGCGCGCCGCGCGCTCGCGATCACGTGCGCGATCAGGCGCAGGAACGGCGGTTGCAGCGGGTCGTAGATGCCTTCGAGGGCATCGTTGTTGCGATCCGCGGCCAGCACGTATTGCGCGAGGTCGTTCGTGCCGATGGCCAGGAAGTCCGCCTTCGCCAGGATCGACGTGACGCCGATCGCCGCGGCGGGCACTTCGATCATGGCCCCGACATCCAGGCGCTCCGGAAGCTCCTGCCCCTGCCGTGCGAGGTCTTCGCGCGCTTTCTTGATGAGCGTGCGCACGGCAGCGAGTTCGCCGATATGCGTGACCATCGGGACCAGGATGCGTACCGGCCCGTAGCAGGCCGCACGCAAGATGGCGCGCAGCTGCACGCTGAAGATGTCCGGGTAGCGCAGGGACAGGCGGATGCCCCGCACACCCAACGCCGGATTGTCCTCGCCTCTTAAAGCAAGCCCCGCGGCGTCCGCCTTGTCGGCACCGAGGTCCAGCGTGCGGATGGTGACCGGCAGGCCGCCCATGCCGAGCACGACATCGCGGTAGGCCGCGAACTGCTCGTCTTCCGAGGGCAGGCCGCGCTGGCGCAGGAACAGGAATTCGGAGCGATAGAGGCCGATGCCGTCGGCACCGCGCGAGCGGGCGAGGGTGACGTCGCCCGCGAGTTCGGCGTTGGCGTAAAGGCGCACGTGCGCACCGTCGCGCGTGAGCGTGGGTGCGGTGGCAAGCGCGGCCAGGCGGCGGCCTTCGGCGGCGGCCTGGCGCTGCCATTGGCGGTAGCGGGCAAGGTCCTGCGCCGTGGGATGCACGATGACTTCGCCGTGCTCCGCGTCGATCAGCACGAGGTCTTCGTCGTTCACGGTGGCGAGCGCATCGCGCGTGCCCACCAGCATCGGGATATTGAAGCTGCGCGCGAGGATGGCGCTGTGCGAATAGATGCTGCCGGCGCTGGCGATGACGCCGAGCATGCCCTGGCCTGCCATGCCCGCCATGTCGGCCGGGGCGATGGTGTCGCTGACGACGATCTCGCCCACGCGGGAGGCGAGCTTGCGCTCCTCGCGGCTGGATTGCTGGTTCAGCGCCGACATGACGCGGCCGATGACCTGGTCGATGTCCTCGCCGCGGCTCTTCAGGTACGGGTCGTTCATCGCGTCGAAGACGGCGGCGAGACGGTCGCGTTGCATCTTCAGCGCGGCGCTTGCCGTGTAATGGCCGACGGCCACGAGGTCGTCCAGGCCGCGCAGGAGTTCCTCGTCGTCGAGGAGGAGGCTGTGCGCGTCGATGAAATCGCCCACTTCGCGGGCGAGCGCGCCGTGCAGCTTGCCGCGCAGTTCGTGCAGTTCGGTGCGTGCGGAATCGATGGCCTTGTGCAGGCGTTCGATTTCGGCGCCAACTTCGGCGTCTTCGAGCATCCGCATGTCGACCGCGAGCAAGCTCGGCTGGACCAGGCGCGCCCGTCCGAGGGCCATGCCCCTGGCGGCGGGTGTTCCGGTCAGCACCACTCTCATAGAGGCTCCCTTCGCGGCTGGCGGGTCGTCATGGTCAGGCGCCTTCGTCGAACTTGCGCTCGAAGAGGTCAACGACGGCATTGACGGCGGTCTCTTCGTCGGAGCCTTCGGCACGGATCGTCAGGGCGGTGCCCATGCCCGCGGCCAGCATCATCACGCCCATGATGCTCTGCGCATTGACCTCGCGGCCCTTGCTGATGAGCCAGACCGTCGACTTGAACCCCGCGACCAGTTGCACGAGCTTGGCCGATGCGCGTGCATGCAGGCCGAGCCGGTTCGATACCACGATGTCACGTTCAAGCATGGTCGATGAAGATCCCTCCGCGACCGCCGCTGGCTGCGATTTCAGCCAGTTCGGGAAGCGATTTTTCCGAATAGTTGAGAACGCGCAGCAGCATCGGCAGGTTGAGGCCCGACACGCAGCGCAGGTGCACGCCGAGTTCACTCAGCGACAGGCCGATATTGCAGGGCGTGGCGCCGTAGAGGTCGGCTAGCACCAGCACGCCTTCGCCATGGTCCAGTTCGCGGGCATGGCGCGCCGTGAGCGTGCGCATGACGTCCGGGTCGGCGCTGGGCGGTACTTCGACGGCGTCGACGTCCAGCGGGAGTTTCGGCATGACGTGTTTCGCGGCGGAGATGAGCGCCTTGCCGACGGCCTCGTGGGTCATGAGGAGCACGCCGACGGTCATGGCCCGGTCTTTCGCTGTGGCTGGAGGGATCCGTGGGTCATGTCACTCGAGTTCGCGATGGAAGGTAAGAACGTTGCCGCGTTCCGAGCGGAAATGCTGGGCCAGCTTCTCGACCAGGTAGACCGAGCGATGGCGTCCGCCGGTGCAGCCGATCGAGACGGTGACGTAGCTGCGGTCCTCGCCGTCGAAGCGCGGTAGCCAGGTATCGAGCCACTTCGCGACGTCGTCATAGTACTCGCCCACGAGCGGGTTCGCGTCGAGGAACTCCCGCACCGGGAGGTCCTTGCCGGAGAACGGCCGCAGGCGGGGATCCCAGTGCGGGTTCGGGAGGCAGCGGGCGTCGAAGACGAAATCGGCGTCCGAAGGCAGGCCCCGGCGGTACGCGAAGGATTCGAACAACAGGGTGGTGCCGTCCGACGCCGCGGCGTAGCCGGTGGCGAAAAGGCGGCGCAACTGGTGCACGTTCAGGTCGCTGGAATCGATGACCTTTTCCGCGATGGACACCAGGGGGCGCAGCAGCTTCCGCTCTTGCGCGATGGAATCGGCCAGCGACAGCTTCTCCGCCGCCAGCGGGTGGCGCCGGCGCGTCTCCGAGTAGCGCTTGATGAGCACGTCGTCGCGGCTGTCGAGGAAGATCAGGTGCACGTGCACCCCGGCCGTGGACAGCTCGGACAACACGTGCGGCATGCGGGCCAGGTCGATGCGGCGGTTGCGCACGTCCACGCCCACGGCGATGCGCCGGCGCGGGCCGTGTTCGCCCTGGCTCACCGCGGCGACCAGTTGCGGGATGAGCTCCGCGGGCATGTTGTCCACGCAGTAGAACTCGAGGTCTTCCAGGGCGCGCAGGGCCACGGTCTTGCCGCCACCGGACATGCCGGTGAGCACGACGAGGTGGATGGCGTCGGGTTCGACGATGGGGCTCATGACTTCGTCGATCACGGGGATGTCACCATGGGGAGAAGCGGCGCATCTGGTGCGCCTGGCGGTCGATGAAGGTCTGCGCGGGGTCGATGCCCTTGCTCTTCAGCACGTGGTTGCGCACGGCGGCCTCGACCAGCACCGCGAGGTTGCGGCCTGGCGCCACGGGAATGGTGATCTTGGGTACGTCGACATCGAGCACGTTGCGCCGGCTGACGTCGCCGGTGAGCCGGGTCATGGCGTCGCCTTCCTCGCCGATCTGCAGCGGCTTCAGGTGCACCACGAGGCGCAGGTATTTCGACGGCTTCACGGCCGTGTGACCGAACATCTCGCGAATGTTGAGCACCCCCAGGCCACGCACTTCCAGCAGGTCCTGGAGGAGTTCCGGGCAGGCGCCGTCGATGACGTCAGGCGCGATCAGGGTGAATTCGGTGGCGTCGTCGGCCACGAGCCGGTGGCCTCGGCTGATCAGTTCGAGGGCAAGCTCGCTCTTGCCGGAGCCGGGCTCGCCGGTGATCAGCACCCCGATGGAAAACACCTCGAGGAACACCCCGTGCAGGGTGACCCGCGGCGCCAGGGTGCGGGCCAGGTGGTATTGCAGGTAGGTGAGGAGCTCGTGCCCGCGCTTGGTGCTTTGCCACAGCGGCGTGTCCGTTTCCTCGGCCACCTCGCGGAGGTCGGACGGAATGGACTGGTCCTTCGTGACGATCAGCGCCGCCGGCTGGTAGGCGGCGATCTTGTGGATGGCCTCCCAGCGCTGGCGCGAATCGAGGCCGTCGAGGAAATTCAGCTCCTCCGTACCGATGATCTGCACCTTGTTGGGGTAGATCACGTTGAGGTAGCCGACCAGCGAGGGGCGCCGGCTCTGCTTCGCATTGGGCTCGAGCACGCGCGATTCGCCGCGCATGCCGGCGGCCCAGCGCAAGGCCATGCGCTCGTGTACCCCGTCGAAGAGTTGTCTGGCGGTCAGCCGCTCCACGCTCTTGGTCCCTTGGGAAGAAAAGGCCGGCGCGTGGGGCGCGCCGGCCTGGGTCCTATTGTGCCATCAAGGGCGGCCGGGCTGCCGGGTCAGCCGGCGATGCGGGACTCCCGGCCCTCGCTGTTGTGGTGGTCCTTGAGCTTTTCCTTATGCTTCCGGAGCTGGTCGGCCAGCTTGGCGATCATGGCGTCGATCGCGGTGTACATGGTGTCGTTCTTGTTGTCGTCTTCCAGCCGCGCGATGCCGTCCGCATGCAGCCGGGTGCCCGAGCAGTGCAGGGTGCCACCCGCCTTGTGCTCGGCCTTGTCGACGGAAAGGACGACGTCGAGGGCCGTGATGTTGTCGAAAAGGCGTTCGAAGCGGCCGATCTGTTGTTCAACACGCTCGCGCAGGGCGGGGGTGATCTGGATGTGCTGGCCGCTGATCTGGATTTGCATGACGCCTCCTTCTTGCTGAGGGTGCCGCCGTGAGGCGGCGAGATCGGAGCGACGGAGCGTCGCTCCTTTAGCTTGAACCGATTGGACCGTGCGCCTCCGATGGGGTTCCTTCGCGCCGTCAGTTGGCGCGGACGCGTTCGCTGGAGCTGGGAATGCGCATCGCTTCGCGGTACTTGGCCACGGTACGTCGTGCCACCTGAATACCGCGTCGATGCAGTTCTTCCGCCAGCGCCTGGTCGGAAAGGGGCCGGCGCGCGTCTTCCGACGTGATGAGTTTGCGAATCATGGCCTGGATGGCCGTGGCGGACGCCGTGCCGCCGTCTTCCGTGGCCACGCCGCTCGAGAAGAAATGCTTCAGTTCGAAGGTGCCGCGGGGCGTATGCATGTACTTGCGCGTGGTCACGCGCGAAATGGTGGATTCGTGCATGCCGACTTCCTCCGCCACTTCACGCAGAACCAACGGATGCATGGCCTCTGGGCCGTAGTCGAGGAAGGCGCTTTGCCGCCGCACGATGACGTCGGCGACTTTTTGCAGGGTTTCCGCTCGTGACTGCAGGCTCTTCAGCAGCCAGCGGGCCTCCTGCAACTGGCCTTTCATCCAGGTGGCGTCTTCGCCGCGCGCGCGGGCGATGAGGTTGCAGTAGTGCTGGTTCAGGCCCAGCCGCGGCTGGGCGTCGGGATTGAGGCTGACCTGCCAGCGGCCGTTCTCGCGGCGAGCGTAGACGTCGGGCGCCACGTATTCAACGGGTGTGGCGTCGAGCGCCGCACCGGGGCGCGGATCGAGGCTGCGAATGAGCGCGGCGGCTGCGGCCACGTGCTCTTCCGCCGCCTTGAGCCGGCGCGCGATCTTGGCAACGTCGTTCCGCGCCAGCAGTTCGAGTTCCTCGTTCACTATGCGGATGGCGAGTTCGCGATGCGGCGTGTCGAGCGAGAACTGCGAAAGCTGGCAGAACAGGCAGTCGCGAAGATCGAGGCTGGCGACGCCCGTGGGATCGAAGCGCTGCACACGCTGGCGCACCGCGTCGATCTCGTCGGGGGTGGCCGCCATGCCGGCTGGCAGCGCGGCTTCCACCGCGGCCACACCGTCGCGGAGGTAACCGTCTTCGTCCAGTGCATGGATGATCGCGGTGGCGATCGCGTGCTCGCGCGGCGAGAACTGGGAAAGGTTGAGTTGCCACTCCAGGTGTTGCTGGAGGTTTTCCGGCGCCGCGTTCTGCGGCTCGAAACCGTCCTCGTCCGTGCCGCCCGCGCGGGAGGCGCTGCCGCCGTACTCGCTCGGGTCGCCCTGGAAACGGTCGTCCTCCCACTCGGGAGCCAGTTCCTCCGACGGTGTCGCGGTGGATTCGTCGTCTTCCTTCGAGGACTTGGCGGGCAATTCCTCGCGGGACGGGAATTCCGCGGCTTCGAAACCGTCCTCGTCGGCGGCGTCGGCATCGGACTCCGATTCGGCATCTTCGGCGAACTCCAGCAACGGGTTGCTTTCCGCGATCTGGCGGAGTTCGGCCTCAAGCTCCAGCTGCGACAATTGCAGCAGGCGGATGGCCTGTTGCAGTTGCGGCGTCAGCGTGAGCTGCTGATGGAGGCGAAACTGGAGTGCGGGTTTCATGCCTTCGACGCTTGGGGTTTACGATCCATCCTAACCCCTGGAAGTGGTCCAGGCCAGCGGTCCACCGCCCCGGCCGCGCGTCATATCCTGAATTCACGGCCCAGGTACACCTCGCGCACCTTTTCGTCCGCCAGGATGTGCTGGGGCGTGCCCCGCGAAAGTACCTCGCCGTCGTTCAGGATGTAGGCGCGGTCGCAGATGCCCAGGGTTTCGCGCACGTTGTGGTCGGTGATCAGCACGCCGATGCCGCGCTCCTTCAGGTGCCTGACGATGCGCTGGATCTCGCCGACCGAAATCGGATCGACACCGGCGAAGGGCTCGTCGAGCAGCATGTAGCGCGGGCGGGCGGCCAGGGCACGGGCGATCTCGACGCGGCGCCGTTCGCCACCCGAAAGGCTGATGCCCTTCTGTTCGGCGATGTGCGCGATTTTGAGTTCGTCCAGCAGGCTTTCCAGCTCGTCCTCGCGCTGCTTCTGGGTCATGTTGTCGCGCAGTTCGAGCACGGCCAGGATGTTGTCGGCCACGCTGAGCCGGCGGAACACGGACGCTTCCTGCGGCAGGTAGCCGATGCCGAGCTTCGCACGCGAATGCATGGGCAGGCCGGTGATGTCCTGCTGGTCGAGCTTGATCGACCCCGCGTCGGCCTGGATCAGGCCCACCACCATGTAGAAACAGGTGGTCTTGCCGGCGCCATTAGGGCCGAGCAGCCCGACCACCTCGCCTTCGCGGATGGAAAAGGCGAAATCGCGGACTACCTGGCGCGCGCGGAAGCGCTTCTGCAGGCCTTGGGCTGAGAGCATCGGATCAGGGCTTCTTGGTGTCGGTGGCCGGCTTCGCGTCGTCCGCCGGCTTCGCCGGAGCGGTGGCGGGCGAGCCGGGCGGCTTGTTCTTCGGCTGGAAGGTCATGTGCACGGGGGCGCCGCCGCTGCTCTCGCCCGTCATCGTGCTGTCCTTGGTGTTGTACGTGAGCTTGTCGCCCTGGGCGCTGCCCTTGGCCGGCTGGTTCACGAGGGCATTGCCGGTGAGGACGGCGAAGTCCTGGTCGATCTTGTAATCGATGTTGCTCGCCCGGCCGTCCATGGGCTGGTCCTGGTCGTCGAGCTGGTGGATGGTGGCGGGAGCGCCGTCCACGACGACGCGGGTGAGCTGGTTGTCTTTATCCAGGTAGCCGGTGGCCTTGCTGCCGGTGATCTTCAGCGTGCCCTGGGTGAGCACGACGTTCGTGGTCCAGATGACCTTGCCCGGCTGGCCGTTCTGCGGCGCCTGCGTGCCGTCGAACGACTTCGAGGTGACATCCGCGGGCTGGTTGCGGTCGGACTGTTTCGCAGAGACGGTCGCGCTCGCCAGGAGCGCCATGCCGAGCGCCGCGATGACGGCCTTAGCGCTTGCGCGGCTGGTAGACAGTGTGGACTGCATCGAGGAGCTCCAGGTGCTTGGTGTCGAGATTGGCGCGCATGCCAACGCCTTGCATTGTAGATGTTCCCTGCACGATCCGGGCCGCTTCCGCGGTTTCCAGGCGGTTCTCCTTGGGCCAGGCGGTGACTTCCGATGTATCGATGCTGGCCGGCGGGTTGGTCTGGAAAGCCACGCGGTCCATGTGGACCTTGCCCTGCAGCTTGAGCAGGCTGCCGTCCTTGTTCACCCACCCGTACTGGGAATGGCCCGTCCACGGCGGCACGTTCGTCTCCTTGGTGGAGGGCAGCACGAAATCGGGCGCGTTGATGTACAGCGATTCGTCGCCTTCCCGCCGTTCCAGGTGCGGGGCCACCAGCTTGAAAGCCGGCTTGCCTTCCTCGTTGTACGAGTCGAGGTCGAAGTTGGTCAGCACGTAGCCGGAGCGCGGCGGGCCGACGAAGTCCTGCACCTTCTTCTCGGGCGCCGTCCAGTAATAGAGAAGCACGCTGACGCCGAGGACGGCCGCCAGGATGGCGGTCACGCCGCCCGCGCCGCGATCCTTGAAGAGGTTGAACACGCTCACAGCCAGCGATCCCTTTCGGCTTCCGCCTTGCCCTGCGCGGCGAGGATCATGTCCGCCACCTCGCGCGCGGCGCCGTAGCCGCCGATGAGGCGCGTGCGCCAATGGGCGCGTTCCGCCACCCAGGGATGGGCATTCGCCGTGGCGACGGCCAGGCCGGCAATGCCCATGGCCGGCAGGTCGGGCAGGTCGTCGCCCACGAACGCGGCTTGCTCCGGCGCGAGCCCGAGCGCATCGAGCAGGCCGGTGAGGCAGGCGCGCTTGTCCTTCTGGCCCTGGTAGACGTGGGCGATGCCGAGTTCCTCGGCGCGCAGCGCCACGGGATGGCTGATGCGTGCCGTGATGATCCCGACCGTGACCCCGTTTCGCTGCAAAGCCTTGAGGCCGAGCCCGTCGTGCACGTGGAAGACCTTGGTTTCGCGGCCGTCCTCGCCGTACCACAGGCGGCCGTCGGTCAACGTGCCGTCCACGTCGAAGATGACGAGGCGCACGCGGGCCGCGCGCTCTGCGACGTCGGCGGGAATCTCGGTGTAGTGGGTGTAGGCCATGGGTTCGTTATATGGGGACGGATCGGCGCCGGGGGAGGGCGCCGGGGTGCGGCCGTTCAGACGACGCGGGCCCGCAGCAGGTCGTGGATGTTCAGCGCGCCGACGACGCAGCCATTCGCGTCCACGACAAGGAGGGCGTTGATCTGGTGCTTCTCCATGAGCTGGGCGGCCTCGACCGCGAGCTTGTCGGAGCCGATGGTCTTGGGGCCACGCGTCATGAGCTGCGCCACCGAGGCGCTGCGGAGGTCGACGCCGTCGTCGTCCAGCGCGCGGCGCAGGTCGCCGTCGGTGAACACGCCGAGGAGGCGGTTCTCGCCGTCGACGACCGCGGTCATGCCCAGGCGCTTGCGCGACATCTCCACCAGCGCCTCGCTGAGGGTGGCGTCCAGGCGGACGCGGGGCACATCGTCGCCCGCGTGCATGACATCGGAAATGTGCAGGAGCAGCCGGCGGCCCAGGCTGCCGGCCGGATGGGAGCGGGCGAAGTCGTCCGACGTGAAGCCGCGCGCTTCCAGCAGCGCCACGGCCAGGGCATCGCCCATGACCAGGGCGGCGGTGGTGCTGGCGGTGGGCGCCAGCCCGTGCGGGCAGGCCTCGCAGGCGACGTTGGCGTCGAGGTTCAGATCGGCCTGGGTGGCCAGCGACGACGCCGGGTTGCCCGTGATCGAGATGAGGGCGATACCCTGGCGCTTGATGGCCGGCAGGATGTAGAGCAGCTCGTCCGTTTCGCCCGAATACGAGATGCCGAGCACGATGTCGTCCGGCTGGATCATGCCGAGGTCGCCATGGCTGGCCTCGCCCGGATGCACGAAGAACGACGGGGTGCCGGTGGACGCGAGCGTGGCGGCCACCTTGCGGCCGATGTGGCCCGACTTACCCATGCCGGAGACCACGACGCGGCCCTTGCAGTCGAGGATCATCTGGCAGGCCGCGACGAACGCCGCGTCGATCTTCGCCTCGAGCGCCCGGATGCCGGCCGCTTCGGTCTTGATGACGTTGCGCGCGCTGCGGATGACAGCGTCGGCATCCACGTGGCGATTGGCGGCGGGCGGTGCGGTGCGGGCGTTCATGCGACCTCTGTTCCGGGTGGGGCAGTCCCTTGGTGACCCGGGATGTCCATTTCTGCGACACCGGATTTCCATTACCATTACATATTCTCATTAATCGTTGCTGCCTTGTACGGGCGGTTCAGGCTCCGTTTCGGAACCCGGCCCCGCGAGGCGATCCCCCTCAACCGGAGAATCCATGGACGCTGCGCGCATCCAGGCACTGATCGAAGCCGGCCTGCCGGGCGCCCGGGTGGACGTCCAGGGCGACGACGGCGTTCATTTCGAAGCCGAGGTCGTCTCGGAACAGTTCGCCGGCAAGCTGCCCCTGGCCCGCCATCGGCTCGTGTACGCCACCCTCGGCGACCTCATGGGCGGTGCCATCCATGCCCTCGGCCTCAAGACCCTCACTCCCGAAGAAGCCGCCGGCCGCCGCTGATACGCGCGCCGCTGCCTCCTTCGCCGACATTCCTTCCAAGGCTCCCCCCTCCATGGCCAAGATCCTGATCAGCGGCGGCCAGCCGCTCCACGGCGAGGTCGGCATTTCCGGCGCCAAGAACGCCGTGCTGCCCATCCTCGCCTCCTGCCTCCTTGCCGACGAACCGGTCAGCATCGGCAACGTGCCGCATTTGCACGACGTCACCACCTTCATCGAGCTGCTTGGCCGCATGGGTGTGCGCGTCGTGCTCGACGACCGCATGAAAATGCATATCGACCCCCGTCCCGAGAATTCGTGCGTGGCGCCGTACGACCTCGTGCGCACCATGCGCGCCTCGATCCTCGTGCTCGGCCCGCTCGTGGCGCGCTACGGCAAGGCCGAAGTGTCGCTGCCCGGCGGCTGCGCCATCGGTTCGCGTCCGGTCGACCAGCACATCCGCGGCCTGCAGGCGCTCGGCGCCGAGGTAAGCGTCGAGAACGGCTACATCAAGGCACGGTCCGGCCGCCTGAAGGGCGCGCGCATCGTCATGGACATGGTGACCGTCACCGGTACCGAAAACATCCTCATGGCGGCCACGCTCGCCGAGGGCACCACCGTCATCGAGAACGCGGCGCAGGAACCCGAGGTGGTCGACCTCGCGCATTGCCTCATCGCCATGGGTGCGAAGATCGACGGCATCGGTACCTCCACGCTCATCGTGCAAGGCGTGGATCGCCTGCATGGTGCGCATTACGAGGTCCTTCCGGATCGCATCGAAACGGGCACGTTCCTGGTCGGTGCCGCGATGACCGGCGGCAAGGTGCGCGCACGCGGCGCTCGCGCCGACACCATGGACGCGGTGCTGCAGAAGCTCGAGGAAGCCGGTGCGCACATCAACACCGGCAAGGACTGGATCGAACTCGACATGCAGGGCCGCAGGCCGAAGGCCGTGAACCTCACGACCGCGCCGTACCCGGCGTTCCCCACCGACATGCAGGCGCAGTTCACCGCGCTCAACTGCGTGGCCGAGGGCGTGGGCGTGATCACCGAGACGGTGTTCGAGAACCGCTTCATGCACGCGCTCGAACTCCAGCGGCTGGGCGCGGACATTCGCCTGGAAGGCAACACGGCGATCATCACCGGTGTGCCGAAGATGAGCGGCGCGCCGATCATGGCCACCGACCTGCGCGCCTCGGCGTGCCTCGTGCTGGCCGGCCTCGTTGCCGAGGGCGATACCACGGTGGACCGCGTGTATCACATCGATCGCGGCTACGAGAACATCGAGGAAAAGCTGGGCGTGCTGGGTGCGCGCATCCGGCGCCTGCCGGGCTGAGCCCGCTCGCACGATCCACAAAAACAAGGCCCGCTTTCGCGGGCCTTGTTTTTGTGGGAGCCGCTTCAGCGGCGATGGGGGCTCGCGGCAATCGCCGCTGAAGCGGCTCCCACAAGTGCTAGCGGCCTTGGAACTTCACCAGTTCCATCGTCAGGTCACCGCCGTCCTTCTGGGCCAGCTTCACCGGCACCGGATACTTCGACGGCACGTACCATGCGTTGAATCCGCGGTCGGCGTCGGTGCGATCGACGCGCACCGCGTCGAACGAACCGGCCGGGACGGTGACCTTCTCGGTCGCGGATACCTTGAACTTCTGGTTCTCCACTTCCTGTTTCACCGCCACCGGCAACGCCACCTCCTTCTGGCCGGAGCGCAGCGCGACGCCGAGGGCGAGGGGCAGGGTATTGCGTTCGACCATGCCCGGCACGGCGGGGTAGCTGAAGCTCTTCTTGTTGTCCTGTACCTGGACGGTGTTGCCCTGCACGGAGAGGTCGCGGGTTTTCGACTTGATCGCCGCATCGAGCTGGTAGTGATAGCTCACCGCCTGCGGGACCTGGCCGGCCCAGGTGAAACGGGATGTTTCAGAGACGTTGGCCCCGAGCATGGCGGCCAGCCCCGACGTGCCCTTGGTCTGGTTCGAGTACTCGAATTGTCCACCGCCGGCAGGCTTCAGCGTGACCGTGGCCTCGCCGAGCGGGTCGCCGCCCTTGGATACCTGATAGGTAGCAGTGAAGGACTGCGGCACGTCTGCGGCAAACGCGGCGGCAGGCAGGGCGAGGGCCAGCGCGAGGCCGGCGCGGAGGAGGATGCGGGTCGTCATGAATTGGATTGTAAAGCGCGAGGCTGAATGCCGGGCCATACCGCAGCTTCTGCTGTGGGAGCCGGCTTCGCCGGCGATCCCGCGGCAGCGGGCAAGCTTGTTGCAAGCCCCATCGCCGCTGAAGCGGCTCCCACATGCGGGTTGTTACAGGTCGCCGAGGGCCAGGGGCCTCGTCAGCGGTGTGCCATCGAATATCGGGCCGCCTTGCCAGCGCAGCCGGCCCGTGGCGATGGCTCCAACGACCGCGGGGAGCAGCTTGTGCTCCTCGACCAGCAGGCGCGTCGCCAGGTGCTCCTCGGTGTCGCCCGGCTGTACGGCGATGCGCGCCTGGGCGACGACGGGGCCGCCGTCGAGTTCCGCGGTGACGAAGTGCACGCTGGCACCGTGTTCGCTGTCGCCGGCTTCGAGGCATCGGCGGTGCGTATGCAGGCCGCGGTATTTCGGCAGCAGGGATGGGTGCACGTTGATGGCGCGACCCTCCCATTGCGCCACGACCGCCGCGTCCACGATGCGCATGTAGCCGGCCAGCACCAGCAGGTCGGCGCCGCTCTCGGCCACCCGGCCGAACAGGGCGGCGTCGAACTCGGCACGCGTGGCGTAATCCTTCGGGTTGAGCGCGATCGTCGGGATGCCCGCGGCGGCGGCGATCGCGAGGGCGCCCGCCAGCTTCTTGTCGCTGCCCACGAGGGTGAACTCGATGGGCAGGCGCCCGGCGTCACGGGCGGCGATAAGGGCGGCAAGGTTGCTGCCGCGCCCGGAAGCGAGGGCGGCGACGCGAAGGGGGCGATCCATCGGAATCAGGCGATGTGGACGCGTTCGCCGCCCTCATGGGCGACCACCACGCCGATCGCCTGGCTGTCGAGGCCGTGGCCGGCGAGGACGGCCTTCGCCGCTTCCACCTGGCCCTCCTCCAGCAGCACGGTGAATCCGATACCGCAGTTGAAGGTGCGCCACATTTCTTCGTCGGTGACGTTGCCTTCGCGCTGCAACCATTCGAACACCGGCGGCAGGTCCCAGGACGACGCGTCGATGGACAGGGCCAGGCCCTCGGGTACGACGCGGATGATGTTTTCCTTCAAGCCGCCGCCCGTTATGTGCGCCATGCCGTGCACGTTCACCTTGCCGATCAGCTCCAGCATGGGCTTCACGTAGATCGTGGTGGGGGCCATCAGCGCATCGACGAGCTTCACGCCGCCCACGTCGGCATCCAGCGGCGAGCCCGCGCGCTCGAGAATGCGGCGGATCAGGGAATAGCCGTTCGAATGCGGACCGGAGGACGACACACCCAGGATGACGTCGCCCGCGACGATGGAGGAGCCGTCGTTCATAGCGGACTTCTCCACCGCACCGACGGTGAAGCCGGCCAGGTCGTATTCGCCTGGCGGATACATGTCGGGCATTTCAGCCGTCTCGCCACCGATCAGCGCGCAGCCGGCAAGTTCGCAGCCGCGGGCGATGCCGCCGACGACAGAGGCTGCCGTGTCCACGTCGAGCTTGCCCGTGGCGAAGTAGTCGAGGAAGAACAGCGGCTCGGCGCCCTGGACGAGCACGTCGTTGACGCACATGCCGACCAGGTCGATGCCGATGGTGTCATGGCGGCCAAGCTGCTGGGCAAGCTTCAGCTTCGTGCCCACCCCGTCCGTTCCCGAGACCAGCACCGGCTCCTTGTAGCGGCCGGAGAGGTCGAACAAGCCGCCGAAACCGCCGAGCCCGCCCATCACCTCGGGGCGGAAGGTGCGCTTGACCATCGGCTTGATGCGCTCGACGAGGGCATTGCCGGCATCGATGTCGACGCCAGCGTCGCGGTAGGTGAGGGAGCCCTGGTCGGAGGACATAAGCGGTTCCGGCACTGTTGGAAACCGCGCATTCTAACAGCAAGCGGGTCCCGGACCGGGCCCTGCACGGGCCCTGGATGGACGGCATGGCATGGTTTGGGCAGACTTCCTGCCTTCACAGAGCGATGCCCACACCATGCGCCTACTCCGGATCCTCGCGACATCGATGCTCTTCGCGGTCGCCTGCCTTGGCACGGCCTGGGGGCAGACGCCCATCTATACGGTGACGGTGCCGGTGGCCGACACCAGCGCCGCGGTTCGCGACCAAGCCTTCGCAACGGGGCTCACCCAGGTGCTGGCCCGGGCGTCGAACGGGGCGGATCCACGGGGCAAGGCGGGCTACGCCGACGCCATGAAGCAACCGGGCGGCCTCGTCCAGCAATACCAGTACGCACGCACGGGCGGCGCCAACGGCGCGCCCCTGAGCCTGGAGATCGTCTTCGATCCCGGCGCGGTGCGCCGCGTACTGGCGGTCGGCGACGCTTCCGTCGCGGCGCCCAAGGCACCGGTCCTGGTCGTCGCCAGGGACGCCGGCGGCAAGCTGCTGAGTCAGGATGAACTCGCCCCCCTGGCACAGATGGCCGACACCCGTGGCTACCAGATCGTCGTGCCGAAAGAGGGCGCCGTGCCCGACCCTGCGGCCCTCGCGGCGGGCGACCCTGCCGCCGTGGCCGGCGCGGCCAGGCAGTACAACACCGCCGTGGTGCTCGTCGGCAAGATCGGCAGCGACCAGACCGACTGGACCCTGGTCTCGGCCGGCCGTACGTCCAGTTGGAAAGACAGTGGCGAGGCCCGCGCCGCGCTGCTGACCAACGGTGCGAATGCCATGGCGGACAAACTCGACCGCCAGTTCGCCGCCACCCAGGGCGGCAGCACCAGTGGCAAGGTCTGGGTGGGCGGGCTGCGCTCCGCCGCCGACTATGCCGGGCTCCTTTCCACGTTCCAGAACGATCCCTCGGTGAAATCGATCGCACCGGTGGCAGCCACGGCGGATGGCGTGCTCTTCGACGTATCGGCCAGCGCGCCTCTCGCGCGCCTCGTGGCCGGTTACTCCGCCGGGGGACACGTGCTCGCCGCAGATGGACATGAAGGCGCGGACCTCGCCGTGCGCTGGGTCCCCTGACGGATGACGATGAACCACGAAACCTCTCGCCGCTGGCAACTGCTGGCGATCGTCGCCGTCATCGTCTTCGTCATCTGGCTGCTGGCGCCGGTGCTCATGCCCTTCGCCCTGGCCGCGATGCTGGCGTACCTCGGCGACCCGCTGGCCGACCGGTTGCAGCGCGTGGGCATGGGCCGCACCTGGGCGGTGAGCATCGTCTTCGCGGTCATCACGCTGGTGTTCATCGGCGTGCTGCTGCTCCTTATCCCGCTCATCCAGCACCAGTTCGAGAACCTCTCCGAGAACCTGCCGCGTTACGTCGATTGGGTTCGCGACACGGCCTTGCCGTGGATCCAGTCCAAGCTGCGGCTCGACCCGAACGTCTTCGACACCGACCGCCTGCTGGCGACAGTGAAGGAACACATCGGCTCGGTCGGCGGCATCGCCGCGAAGGCAGTGGCGAAGGTGACGGAGTCGGGCATGGGCGTGGTCATGTGGTTGACCAACGCGGTGCTGATCCCCGTCGTGGCGTTCTACCTGCTGCGCGACTGGGACACCATGATGGCGCAGATCCAGCGCATGCTCCCCCGTTCCATCGAGCCGACGGTCGTCCGGCTTGCGCGTGAATCGGACCAGGTGCTCGGCGCGTTCGTGCGCGGCCAGCTGTTGGTGATGCTGGCCCTCGGCGTGTTCTACGGGCTCGGACTCACCCTCATCGGCATTTCCATCGGTCCGCTGATCGGCATGGTGGCCGGCCTGCTGAGCTTCGTGCCTTACCTCGGTTTCATGATCGGCTTCGTGGCCGCGCTGATCGCCGCCCTCGTGCAGTACGGCGACTGGACGCACGTGATCCTCGTCGCTGTGGTGTTCACCGTGGGGCAGTTGCTCGAGGGCTACGTGCTGGTGCCGCGCCTCGTCGGCGGCAAGATCGGCCTGCACCCGGTGGCGGTCATCTTCGCCGTCCTTGCCGGCGGCCACCTGTTCGGATTCCTGGGCGTGCTGCTGGCGCTGCCCGCCGCGTCGGTGGTGGTCGTGCTCCTGCGCTATGCCATGTCCCGCTATCGCGAAAGCAACCTCTATACGGAACCCGCCGCAGAGGTGGCGGCCGTGGAGGTGGAAATAGACGTGGACGTGACACGTGAACCGGCGCCGCCATCGAATCCGGACCACGGCGGCCCATGATCAACCAGCTTCCCCTCGCGCTGCGCTGGCCGCGGCGCCAGCGCTTCGAACATTTCCACGCCGGTGAGAACGCCCCGGCGGTGGAAGCCGTTCGCGCGCTGGCGGTCGATCCGGCCGCACCATGGGTATTCCTGGCGGGGCCGGTCGGCAGCGGCCGTACTCATCTGCTCGTCGCCGCCTGTCAGGCGGCCATCGATGTCGGTCGCACGGCGCAGTACCTGCCGTTGGCGACATTGCGGGCGCCACGTGCCGCGGCGATACGCGCGATGGCGGGCAGCGATCTTCTTGCCGTGGACGATGTCGACACGATCGCAGGCGACGGTGACGCGGAGCACGCGCTGTTCGACACGTTCAACCGTTACAGGGCGGAAGGCTGTGCGTTGCTTTTTTCCGGCATTCGCGCGCCGGCCTCCCTGGGCCTGGAACTGCCCGACCTGCGGTCCCGGCTGGGCTCGCTTACGCAGGCGGTGCTGAAGCCGTTGGGCGATGTCGAACGCCGGGGTGTGCTCCGTGAGCAGGCATCGGCACGAGGCATCGAACTTGACGACGTGGTGCTCGACTGGCTGTTCGCGCACCATGCCCGCGATCTCGGCACCCTGCTCGACCTGCTGGACACATTGGACCGTGCGTCACTCGCCGCGCAGCGGCGAGTGACGGTGCCCTTCCTGCGCGACCTGCTGAAGACGGGGCCGGCGCCGGGGCTTTAGTCATCGCCCGGGATGTCGCTTTACACCCCAAGCAACCGCGGCGTCGCGTTCGCGCCGATGACCTCGGTCATGGCGGCGGCGATCTTGTGGTTGCCAGCGATGATGTTGCCGCTTTCCGGCAGCCCTTCGCGTCCGGCGAAATCGCCATAGACGCCGCCGGCCTCGCGCACCAGCAGGGCGCCGGCAGCCATGTCCCACACGCTCAGGCCGGGCTCGAAATAGCCGTCCACGCGCCCCGCTGCCACGTAGGCAAGGTCCAGCGCGGCGGAGCCCATGCGGCGGACGTCTTCGGCTTCCTTGAGCAGGGCGGCCGTGATGGCAAGCTGCGATTCGAGGTGGTTGCGGACGCGATACGGGAAGCCCGTCGCGATCAGCGCACCGCCCAGGCCCTCACGCTTGCTGACGCGGATGCGGCGGTCGTTGAGGTACGCGCCGTCGCCCTTGCTGGCGGTGAAGAGCTCGTCGCGCAGGGGATCGAACACCACGCCATAAACCGGCTCGCCCTTCTCGACCAGCGCGATGGACACGCTGAAGTGGGGAATGCCGCGAAGGTAGTTGTGCGTGCCGTCGAGTGGATCGATCACCCAGGTGAGCGGACCCTTGCCCGTCTGGCCGGATTCCTCGCCCAGGATGGCGTGCGTGGGGTACGCGCGGCGCAGTTCCTTGATAATTTCCGCTTCGGCGAGGCGGTCGACCTCGGAGGCGAAGTCCATCCGCTGCTTCTCGACGACCGCGAGGCCCTCGATGCGGTTCATGTAGCGCAGGATGATGTTTCCTGCGGAGCGCGCTGCGCGCGCCGCGACGTTGACGGCGGGTCTTGGCATGGGGATCGACTTGGCAAAAGAACGGGAGAGCGGTCGAAAGCCGCATCAGCCCGGAAGTTTAGCACTCCGCCCCGCCTCGCCCAAGTCGTTGCCGTTGTAGACTTTCCGGTCCTCACCCAGCCGTATCGCCAGCCATGGCCCTTCACGAACTCCACGCCCTCTTCCGATTCGTCCTCGTCCGCACCTCGCACTCGGGGAACATCGGTTCGGCCGCGCGGGCCATCCGCACCATGGGCTTCGACCGCCTGACGCTGGTGGCGCCGCACCGCTTCCCGGACCCGGAAGCGACCGCGCTGGCGGCGGGCGCGGACGACGTGCTGGGGCAGGCGGCGATCCACGACGACCTGGTTGCGGGCCTCGCGGGCAGCACCTTCGCCCTCGGCCTGTCCGCGCGGCGCCGCGGCGTCAACCTGCCCGAACTCGATCCGCGCGAGGGCGCGGCACAGGCGCTGGCTGCGGCCCGCCGGGGCGAGCAGGTGGCGCTGGTGTTCGGCAACGAGCGCACGGGGCTGGAGAACGACGAGCTGTCGCGGTGCCATGCAATGGTGCGCATCCCCAGTGTGGACGACTTCAGTTCGCTCAACCTCTCGCAGGCCGTGCAGGTGGTGGCATACGAACTGCGCATGGCGATGCTGGCCGAGGAAGGGCGCGCGCCGGCGGCGGATGTCGACCCTGACGAAGCCCCCGCCGACGCCGAGCAGGTGGAGCGCTTCTTCACCCACCTCGCGGAAACGCTCGACGACATCGAATTCCACAAGGGCCGCTCGCCCACCACCATCATGCTCAAGCTGCGCAAGCTGTTCCTCCGTGCCCGGCCGGAATTGCGCGAGCTGCGCATCCTGCACGGCATCCTGGCCGATGCGCAGCGCATGGCGGAGCTGGCCCACAAGGACAAGCCCTGATCGAGGAACTCCCGCCAGGCGGGATCAGAAGAGGTCGCGGAAGAATCCCGCCAGCGCACGGCTGAAGGTGGCCGAGGCGATGACGATGGCCACGGTGGTGGCCCAGACGCCCAAGAGGAGGGCGCCATCGCGTTCCACCAGGGCGAAGGCGAAGGCGATCAGCATGGCGCCGAACACGTAGTTGGTGAACGGAATCGGCAGTGCGAGCAGGATGCCGACGAGGATCATGATCGCGCCCGATGCGAACGTGAAGGGCCGCCGCGTGAGTCGCTGCAGCCGTGGCTTGCAGATCTTCTCCAGGCGGCGCGTCATCGGCTCGATGCGGTCGAGGAAGCGCAGCAGGCCTTCCCGCGACACCGTGCGTTTGCGCAGGAAGCCCGGAATCCATGGATGTTCCAGGCCGATGAGCATCTCCAGGCCCAGGGCGATGACGAGCACGCCCATGATGCCGCCGATGCCGACCGGCACGGGAAGGAAGTTGGGAATCGCCAGCAGCAACAGGAGGAATCCGAACGCACGGCGGCGCAAGGGTTCGAGCAATTGCTCGATGGCGACCCGCTCGCCGGGCGTGGACATGAGTGCCGCCCTCAGCAGGGCGGCGGTCTTTTCTTCATGGGGCTCGTGTTCCTTCGTCATGCCACGACTGTCGCCGCAGGGCCTTGAACCCGCATTGAACCGCCACGGTCATTCCTCGACGGCGACGTCATCGGTCTGCACCGTGCTCACCAGCACCTTGTCGATGCGGGCGCCGTCCATGTCCACGACTTCGAAACGATGTCCTTGCCACGTGAACGATTCGCCCGCGCGCGGAATGTGGCCGAACTGCGTAGTGATCATGCCCGCCACCGTGCGGAAATCGTGCTCCTCCTCGTTGGGCAGGCGGTCGAGCTGCAGCAGTTCGCGAAGGTCGTCGGCCGAAAGGGCGCCGTCCACCAGCCAGCTGCCGTCGTCGCGCCGGATGATCGGGCCGTCCTGATCGATGTCGTCCGTGGCCGGGGCCGTCGCGCCGACGACCGCCGTGAGCAGGTCGTTCAACGTGACCAGCCCTTCGATGTCGCCGTATTCGTCCACGGCCAGCGCCAGTTGCGTGTCCGCGTCGCGGAACGCCTCCAGGAGATCCAGCGCCCGTGCGGTCGCCGGAACGAAGAGCGGGCGCGACAGGTGCTCGAAGAGGTCGACGTGCCCGCGTTCGAGGGAGACGACGAGCGATTTCACCTCGACGGTGCCGATCACCTCGCTCTCGTCGTGGCGGTATACGGGATAGCGGGAAAACTGGGTCTCGCGGAGCACGGCGAGGTTGTCTTCGTGAGGCGCGGCCACGTCGAGCCAGGCGATCTTCATGCGCGGGGTCATCACCGAGCCGACGCTGCGGTCGCCCAGGCGCAGTACGCGGTTCACCATGTTGCGCTCGTCGCTGTCGAGGATGCCTTGCTCGGCGCTTTCCGCCACGAGCAGGCGAATCTCTTCCTCGGTCGCGGCGTTGGCGCCCACGCGGTGCAGGCGCAGCACCCGGAGGATGCCCGTCGACAGGTGGTTGAGCATCCACACCATCGGCCATGTGATGCGCGAGATCACCAGCATCGGCACCGCGATCTGGCAGGCGATGCGTTCGGGGGCGGAAAGGGCGGCGCGCTTGGGCACCAGTTCGCCGATGACGATCTGGACCAGGGACATGAGGAGGAAGCCCAGCAGCCAGCCGAGGATCCGGGCATAAGGCTCGAGCCAGGCGGCACCGCCGCCATGGATGAGGGCCGTGAAATGCTCGCCCAGCCGGTCGCCCGCCAGTGCACCGGTGACCAGGATGATCAAGGTCATGCCCACCTGCACCGTGGAGAGGAACCGCTCCGGCGCTTCGGCCAGTTGCAGGGCCACCCTGGCACGGCGGCTGTCGCGGGCCATCTGCTTCAGGCGGCTCTTGCGCGAGGCGACCACGGACATCTCGGACAGGGCGAAGAACCCATTGCCGAGGGAAAGGACGAGGACCAGCAGGATTTCGGTGAGCATCGGGGGCTTATATAGCAGATGGCCCGGGGCAGGATTGCGTGCGAGTGGCCCCCGAGGGGACGCTCCGGCCTCTCGGCCCGACGCTCCGGGCGCAAGGCGAGGGCCAGTCCGGTAACATTGCCGTCACAAATCCCCCCAGGTTCCCAGGCGACGCCATGTTTTCACTCCAGACGATGTTCGGTAAGGGCGACAAGTTCTACGGTCTGCTCGAGGCCAGCGCCGAAGCGGCCCGCGAAAGCGCCCGTGCCATGCACGAACTCGTGACCCAGACCGACCGCACGCCGGTCATGGCGGCCTTCAGCACCGCCCGCGCCCGCGAAAAGGCCCTGCACGGACAGATCGGCGAGGAACTGGTGAACACCTTCGTCACCGCCCTGGACCGCGAGGACATCGAGGCGCTGAACTCGGCGCTGTACAAGATTCCGAAGACCATCGAGAAGTTCGCCGAGCGCTACGTGATCGTGGCCGAGCGCCTCCAGGGCATCGACTTCAGCCAGCGTGCGGCGCTGCTGGAGCGCTCCGCGGACGTGGTGGTCGCCATGATCGGACAGCTTCGCCACGGCCTGAAGATCGACCCGGTGAAGAAGTTGCGCGACCAGCTCCAGGCGCTGGAGTCCGAGGCCGACCGCCTGCTGCTCGATCCATACCGCACGCTTTATGCGGAGGCTTCCGATCCCCTGCGGGCCATCCTCGCCAAGGACCTCTTCGAGCTGGTCGAGAAGGCCGTCGACAAGTGCCGCGATGTCGGCAACGTCGTGTACTCCATCGTGCTCAAGAACTCCTGACGGCCCGCCCTCCATGAGCATGGTCATCGCGGTCGTCCTGATCGCCCTCGCTTTTACCTACATCAACGGCTTCCACGACACGGCGAATTCCATCGCGACCGTGGTCGCGACCAAGGTGCTCACGCCGGGTCAGGCGGTGCTCCTGGCCGCCGTCACCAACCTCGCCGGCGCCCTCTGGGGCACGGCGGTGGCCGCGACCATCGCGTCGGGACTCATCGACACCGGCGTCGTCGAGGTCGGCTCCCAACTCCTCATCAGCGCGCTGCTCGGCGCCACCATCTGGAACCTGATCACCTGGTGGCTGGGCCTGCCGTCCAGTTCCAGCCACGCCCTCGTCGGCGGCCTCTGCGGCGCGGCCCTCGCCGCGGCGCACGACAACTTCCACTCGATCATCTGGTGGCAGGACGGCGCGCATTGGTGGCTGGGCAAGGGCGTGATCCCGAAGGTGATCGTGCCGATGATCGTGTCGCCGTTCCTCGGCTTCGTCATCGGTTTCCTCATCATGGGCGGCCTCTACGCCCTGCTCGGGTTCTTCTCCAGTCGCAGCGGCCGCTTGCGCCGCCTGGGGCGCACGCCGTTCGTGAACAGCTTCTTCGGCAAGGCGCAGATCGTCTCGGCCAGTGCCATGGGCCTGTCGCACGGCATGAACGACGCCCAGAAGAGCATGGGCATCATCGCCCTGGCGCTGGCCGGCGCCACCGCCGCAGGGCACTTCGACCACCTGCCGGTGTTCCTCGAGTTCCTCCGCATCCCGCACGATCCGGCGGCAGCCGGCGGCTTCCCCATTCCGGTGTGGGTGAAGGTGGTATGCGCGCTCACCATGGCCGGCGGTACCGCGGGCGGCGGCTGGCGCATCATCAAGACGCTCGGCCACAAGATGGTGAAGCTGCATCCGATCAACGGGTTCGCCGCCGAAGGCAGTTCGGCCGCCGTCATCCTCACCGCGTCGATGCTCGGCGTGCCGGTGTCCACCACGCACAACGTGTCCGCGTCGATCATGGGCGTGGGCGCGGCCAAGCGCTTCAACGCCATCCGCTGGTCGGTGGTCGAGCGCATGGTGTGGGCGTGGATCCTCACCCTGCCGATCACCGCGGGTATCGGCTACGGCCTGGTGAAGCTGGGCAACCTGTTCTTCTGAGTCGTTCCTACAGCGCGTCGGCTTCGCCGTTCACCATCTGCTCCAGCTGGTCGCCGGTGGCGCCCAGTTCCTCGATGAGCCGGGCGAGCTCGCGTTCGTCGAGGTAGTCGTAAGGCCGGTTCTCGCAAAGGTGCAGGTAGGGCGAACCGTCGAGGTCCGCTTCGGCGAGGTAACCGGTGCGCTGCTCCCAGTTGAAGCGGAGGCAACGCCGGGCATCCACGCCCGCCAGCGGGCCGATGGGCGTGGACAGGCGAAGGAAGCGCTGCCCCTCGCCGTCCTCGAGTTCCGCGAGGTAGATGCCCTGGTGCCGGCCGTCGGGCAGTTCCAGGTCGAAGCTGATGACGTAAGGCTCGTTCTGGCGGAGCTTGTGAATGCCGCCGACATGGGAGCGGATCGCTTCGAAGTGTCGCATGGCCGGTCTAGGGATCCGTCGTGAGGAGTTACGGATGGTACCTTAAGGACACTCTGATCAATGATCGCCAACGCCATGACATCAGGAAGGGCCGCCAAGGTGGCTGCGTCGCGCCGGGAAGGGTGGCCCCCTTTCCAAGCGGCGCGGGCGCCTTGGCGGCCCTTCCTGACGTCACCCTATCTATTTGTTTTCATTCGTGAGGGCCGAGCCTGTCTGTCCGCAGGTCTTCGGTCCGCCGGCTCAACAGACGGCCAGTCTGCCCTCGCCGACGGCCCTGTGACCTGCGAACAGACAGGCTCGGTGGCGTTGGCGATCATTGGTCAGAGTGTCCTTAACGACGTTCGGGAACATGCAGGAAATGGGCATGCGCGATGAAATCGCCGGCGACGAAGCCAGCCGGTTGCGGGCACGACGCATCATCGAGGCGGTCGCCGCCATTCCGAAGGGCCGCGTGGCCAGTTACGGCGCGATCGCGGCGCGCGCCGGATATCCCGGGCGCGCCCGCCTGATCGGCAAGGTGCTGGGCGAGGCCCCGGACCGTGCCGACCTGCCATGGCACCGCGTGCTGCGCGCCGACGGACGCATCGGTATCCCCGCCGGCACGCGCGGCTTCCGCGAACAATGCCGAAGGTTGAAGGCCGAGGGTGTCACGGTGAAGGATGGCCGCGTGCCCATGAGCGCCTTCGGCCTCGATCACGACCTCGACCGGGCGATCTGGGGCCTGCCTGCCTGAGCGTCAGCGATAGGTGACCTCGACCAGTTCCCAGGCACGGGACGGGTCGCGGTGTACTGCGTAATCGAGCAGGCGGGCGTGCGCGGCGACGCCCAGGATCCGAGTGGCGTCGGCGTGACGGACTATCGCATCGGCCGGCCGGCCGGCCGGGCAGTCGAGGCGGTCTTGCCGCAAAGGACAGGAGGCCTCGACGATGGCGCCGGTGAAGACGATACGGCCGCCGGTGAAAGCCGATGCGGGGCCGGCGAGAAGGCTGCCGGCGAGGACGCTGGCGGAAACGAGCGCTCTGAGCATGTACATCCCCCCTTTGAGGATGAAAACGCGACGGGTCCGGGGTTCCGGCCCAGCCTCATTAGCGGTTATTGCGCGCCGGAAGAAAACGACGCGCGTCGCAAATCGGCGTAAGTGAACGTTCGTGCGACCGTCGTCCAGAGAGGGACCTTCACCGCGGTTTGTTAGCATGGGCGGATGCAGTCCCAGGCGCTCGACCTCCTTCACTCCGTTTTCGGTTATCCCGGCTTTCGCGGCCAGCAGCAGGACATCGTCGAAGCGGTGGCTGGCGGCGAGGACGCGCTCGTCCTCATGCCCACCGGCGGCGGCAAATCGCTCTGCTTCCAGATCCCGGCCCTCATGCGTCCGGGCACGGGCATCGTGGTGTCGCCACTGATTGCGCTCATGCAAGACCAGGTGGATGCCCTCGGCGAAGCCGGTGTGCGTGCGCGCTACCTGAACTCCAGCCTCGACGCCATGACCCAGCGCGAGGTGGAAGACCAGCTCCTCGCGGGCGAACTGGACATGCTCTACGTGGCTCCGGAGCGCCTGCTGACCGGACGCTTCCTCGGTCTGCTCGATCGCATCCCCATCGCGTTGTTCGCCATCGACGAGGCGCACTGCGTTTCCCAATGGGGCCACGACTTCCGCCCGGAATACCGTGAACTCGCGATCCTGCACGAGCGCTTCCCCGAAGTGCCACGCATCGCGCTCACGGCTACGGCGGACGAGCGCACGCGGGAAGAAATCGTCGAGCGGCTCAACCTGCACGACGCGCGCCGCTTCGTTTCGAGTTTCGACCGCCCGAACATCCGTTACCGCGTGGCCCCCCGGCAGAACGCGCGCCGCCAGCTTCTCGACTTCCTCGACGCCCATCGCGGCGAAGCCGGCATCGTGTACTGCCTCAGCCGGCGCAAGGTGGACGAAACGGCGGCGTGGCTTTCGGAAGCCGGGGTGGAGGCCCTGCCATACCATGCGGGGTTGGATGCGGACACGCGCACGCGGCACCAGCAGCGCTTCCTGCGCGAAGACGGCGTGGTCATGGTCGCCACCGTCGCCTTCGGCATGGGCATCGACAAGCCCGACGTCCGCTTCGTGGCGCACCTCGACCTTCCGCGCAGCATGGAGGGCTACTACCAGGAAACCGGGCGCGCCGGGCGCGACGGCCTGCCCGCCGAGGCGTGGATGGTCTACGGCCTGGGCGACGTCGTCACCATGAGCCAGATGATCTCGCAGTCGGAGGCAGGGGACGACCGCAAGCGCATCGAGCGCCTGAAGCTCGACTCGCTCCTGGGCTATGCGGAAGCCACCCGCTGCCGCAGGCAGCTGCTGCTCGAGGCGTTCGCCGAAACCTATCCGGCGCCGTGCGGCAACTGCGACAACTGCCTTCAGCCGCCGAAAACCTGGGACGCCACCGTCGCCGCCCAGAAGGCCATGTCGTGCGTCTACCGCAGCGGGCAGCGCTATGGCGCCGGTCACCTCATCGACATCCTTCGTGGCGAAGCGTCCGAACGCGTGCGCGACCTGGGCCACGACAAGCTCACCGTCTTCGGCATCGGTGCGGACATGGACGCCACGCAGTGGCGTTCGGTGTTCCGCCAGTTGCTGGCGGCCGGCCTTATCGAAGCGGATCCGGAAGGCTACGGCACGCTGCGCCTTTCCGGCCAGAGCGGCCCGGTGCTGAAGGGCGAACGCAAGGTGTGGCTGCGCGAGGACGCCCGCCTGGCCAAGGGCCGTCGTGCCACGCGATCGTCGCCCGCGACAGCCGGAGCGTCCCTCGGCATCGAGGAAATCGAACAGCCGCTCTGGAACGAATTGCGCAGAGTGCGGGCCGAACTCGCGAAACAGCATGGCGTGCCCGCTTACGTCATTTTCCACGACGCCACCTTGCTCGCGATGCTGCGTGCGCTGCCGTCCAACGAGGACGAACTCGCCTCCATCAGCGGCGTTGGTGAGAATAAACTCAAACGCTATGGCAGGGATTTCCTCGCGGTACTGACGGCGGCCGGGTGATAGCCTAGCCGGATGCCTCCGCTGGTCCGCGGCATCCGAACAGGAGAACCCGTGCACGACGCCACGCCGCTCATCGCCACCGTCGTCGGTGGCCTCGTCCTCGCCTTTCTCTTCGGCGCCCTCGCGCTGCGCCTGCGTCTTCCCGTGCTGGCGGGTTACCTCGTCGCCGGTGTCGTTGCCGGTCCCTTCACGCCGGGATACGTCGCCGATGCGCATATCGCGCAGGAACTGGCCGACCTCGGCGTCATCCTGCTCATGTTCGGCGTGGGCCTGCACTTCTCGTTGAAGGACCTGCTGGCGGTCAAGGCGATCTCCATCCCGGGTGCGGCCGTGCAGATGGGCGTGGCGACGGGTCTCGGCATGTTGTTGGGCTGGGCCCTTGGCTGGCCACTGGCGCAAGGCTTCGTCTTCGGTCTGGCGCTTTCCGTGGCGAGCACCGTGGTGCTGCTTCGCGCGATGGAAGAAAGGCGTCTGCTCGACAGCGATCGCGGCCGCATCGCCGTCGGCTGGCTGATCGTGGAAGACCTCGCCATGGTGCTGGCGCTGGTGTTGCTGCCTGCCATCGGCGGCTTCCTCGGTGCGGGGCACGACGGTCCCGCACCGAGCGTAGGGGCGCTGGTCGAAACCGTGGCGTTGACGATCGGCAAGGTCGTGGTCTTCGTCGCGTTGATGCTCATTGTCGGGAAGCGGGCGATCCCCTGGATTCTGCAGACGGTGTCGGCCAGTGGTTCGCGCGAACTGTTCCGCCTGGCGGTGTTGGCCATCGCGCTCGGCGTGGCGTTCGGCGCGGCACGGCTGTTCGACGTGTCGTTCGAACTCGGTGCTTTCTTCGCCGGCATGATGATGGGCGAGTCGAAGCTGTCGCAACGCGCGGCGGAAGAAACGCTGCCGTTGCGCGACGCGTTCGCGGTGCTGTTCTTCGTCTCGATCGGCATGCTCTTCAACCCGCAGGTACTCCTGGTGCACCCGTGGGTGGTGCTGGCTGCGTGTCTCATCATCATCGTGGGCAAGTCGCTGGCCGCCTTCCTCATCGTGCGCGCCTTCGGGCGGCCGCCGAAGACGGCGCTGACCATCGCCACCAGCCTGGCGCAGATCGGCGAGTTCTCCTTTATCCTCGCCGGCCTGGGCGTCTCGCTCGGCCTGCTGAGCGCCGAAGGCCGCGACATCCTGCTCGCCGCGGCCATCGTGTCCATCCTCGTCAATCCGCTCCTGTTCGTGGCGCTCGATCGCTGGGTCGCGCGGCACGACGCGGACGCACCCGACGATCATCCCGACATGGCTGGACATACCGTGCTGGTGGGGCACGGCCGTGTCGGTCGCCGCGTGCTGGCGGAATTGCAGGCGAGCGGTGCGCGCACGCTCCTGATCGAGTCGGACGAAGATGCCGTGCGCGACCTGCGCGAAGCGCGCGCACGGGGCGAGGTGGAAGTGGTTATCGGCAATGCCGCCGCGGCGCCGGTGCTTGCCGAGGCGAACCTCGCCGGCGCCCGGGCGCTCATCGTCGCGGTGTCCGATCCGTTCGAAGGCGGGCAGGTCGTGCGTGCCGCGCGGGCGTTGCGGCCGGACCTGCCGATCGTCGCCCGGGCGCATACGCCGGAATGCGTCGGGCACCTGACCGGTCTCGGCGCCAGCGAAGTCGTCTACGGGGAGCAGGAACTTGCGCGAAGCATGTTCGAGGCGGTGCAGCCGCGGCGCGATGCCGGCCACTGAACCAGCAACGCGCCAGCGCGCCCGTACAATCTTTCCCGGATACGCAGCGATAACAATCGGCCAGCTACGGTAAGAGAAATCACGGCCACCAAGAGGACAGCATGGCTTCCCGCATCGAGGATTACGCGATGCTCGGCAATTGCCGTAGCGCGGCGCTGGTGGCGAGGGACGGCTCGATCGATTGGCTGTGCCTGCCACGTTTCGACTCCGCCTCGTGCTTCGCGGCCCTCGTCGGCACCGCCGACAATGGACGGTGGCGCATCGCGCCGGCCGATCCGGACGCCACCTGCGAGCGTACCTATATCGACGGCAGCCTGGTCCTGCAAACCGAATGGACGACAGCCACGGGGCGCGCCCGCGTCATCGACTTCATGCCGTTCGCCGGCGAGCAGTCCGGTGTCACGCGCATCGTCGAGGGGTTGGAGGGGCGCGTGGACTTCGAGGCTGTTCTTACCATCCGCTTCGATTACGGCACGGCCGTCCCCTGGGTCACGCGCGTCGACGACACGACCCTGACCGCCGTGGCGGGCCCCGACCTCATCGTGGTGCGCAGCCCGGTGGCCGTGGAAGGGGAGGGCATGCACAGCGTGGCGCGCTTCAAGGTCGGTGCGGGCGATGCCATTCCATTCGAACTGGCATGGGGTCCGTCGCACCTGCCGGCGCCGGAGGCACTCGATCCACACGCCGCCCTGCGCGATGCGCTGGCCTTCTGGGAGGGCTGGTCCAATCGCTGCAACGGTGCCGGCGAATGGTCGGAGATCGTCCGCCGCTCGCTGGTTGTGCTGAAAGGGCTGAGCTACCTGCCCACAGGCGGCATCATCGCCGCGCCCACCACGTCGCTGCCGGAACAGCTCGGCGGCGAGCGTAACTGGGATTACCGTTTCTGCTGGGCGCGCGACGCCACGTTCGTGCTCTCGGCCCTGGTCAACGCCGGGTACCACGACGAAGCGAGCGCATGGCGCGACTGGGTGCGCCGGGCGGTGGCCGGGTCGCCCGAGCAGTTGCAGGTGCTCTATGGCGTGGCGGGCGAACGCCGCCTCGAAGAATTCGAAGTGCCGGAGCTGGCCGGATACGAGGGGTCGCGGCCGGTTCGCATCGGCAATGCGGCATCCACGCAGTTCCAGCTGGACATCTACGGGGAACTCGTCGGCGCGTTCGCGCATGCGGTTCGCCATGGCGTGGTGTGGCAACCCACCGCCGACAGCGTGCAGTCGGTGTTCCTGGAGCACCTGGCCAGCATCTGGCGCCATCCCGACAACGGGATCTGGGAGATCCGCGGCGAACCCCGCCACTTCGTGCATTCGAAGGTGATGGCCTGGCTGGCCTTCCAACGCGCCTCGGAGCAGGAACGCAGCGGGCGCGACGTGGACTTCACCCAACGCTGGCGCGCTATCGCGGACGAGATAAAAGCCGACATCCTCGCCAAGGGCGTGGACCCGGAGCGGGGCTGCCTCACCCAGTCCTATGGCTCCAAAGAACTGGACGCCAGCCTGTTGCTGGTGACGCTCACCGATTTCCTGCCGCCCGATGATCCGCGCGTGGTCGCCACGGTGAAGGCCGTGGAGGAAGACCTGCTCGTGGAAGGCTTCGTCCTGCGTTACCACACGAGCACGGGCGTGGATGGCCTGCCCCCGGGCGAAGGCCAGTTCCTTCCCTGCAGTTTCTGGCTGGTCGAGAACTATGTGCTGCTCCGGCGGCTCGGCGAAGCCCGCGAACTGTTCTCGCGCCTCATCGGGCTCACGAACGATCTCGGACTGCTTTCCGAGGAGTACGATCCCCGCTCGAAGCGGCTGCTCGGCAATTTTCCCCAGGCCTTCTCGCACGTCGCCTTGATCAACGCCGCGTTCAGTCTCGCCAGGGGCTACAGCGCCACGGCAGACGTACACGCCACACCCGAAACACTCGATACCCAAGGAGCCCCTGCATGAGCCCAGCCCAACCGAAGCGCGCGACCTCGCGGGCCCATCCTGCCGATCCATGTACGGTCGTGATCTTCGGCGCCGCCGGCGACCTCACCAGCCGGCTCGTCGTTCCTTCGCTGTACAACATGCGGCGCACGGGCCTGCTTTCCGACAACTTCTCGGTCATCGGTTTCAACCACGGCAAGATGACCGACAACGCGTGGAAGAAAAACCTGCGCACGGCCCTCGAGCGCTTCGTCGGCAACTCCGGAAGCAAGCTCGACGAGGACGCCTGGAACTGGCTGAGCGGGCAGTTGAGCTACCACGCCGGCGACTTCGACGACCTCTCGGCCTTCCAGAGCCTGGCGGTGCGCCTGCGCGAGGTGGAGCGCAAGCGGAGCACGAAGGGCAACGTGCTGTTCTACCTCGCCACGCCGGAGCGTTTCTTCGGCGACGTGATCGAGAAGCTGCGTGACGCGGGACTCGTCGACGATGGCGGTCCCCATGGCGACTTCTGGCGCCGGGTGATCATCGAGAAACCCTTCGGTCACGACCTCGCCTCGGCGCGTGCACTCAACGAGCGCATCCTGAAGGTACTGCGCGAAGACCAGATCTACCGCATCGACCACTTCCTCGGGAAGGAGACGGTGCAGAACATCATGGCCTTCCGTTTCGCGAACGGCCTGTTCGAACCGATCTGGAACCGGGACCGCATCGACCACGTGCAGATCACCGTCGCGGAAACCGTGGGTGTGGAACGCCGCGGCTCGTTCTACGAGCAGACCGGCGCGCTGCGCGACATGGTGCCCAACCACCTGTTCCAGCTTCTCGCCATGGTGGCCATGGAGCCGCCCAGCTCGTTCGATGCGGAGGCGGTGCGCACGCGCAAGGCGGAAACCATCGATGCCATCCGTCCGGTGCAACCGGAGGACGCGGTGCGCGGCCAATACGGTCCTGGCGCCGTGAACGGGCAACTCGCCGCCTCGTACCGCGATGAACCGGACGTGGCGCCCGATTCGGTGACGGAGACCTTCGTCGCCATGAAGCTTTCCATCGACACGTGGCGCTGGTCGGGCGTGCCGTTCTACCTGCGCACGGGCAAGCACATGGGCCGGCGCACCACCGAGATCGCCATTCGTTTCAAGTCGGCGCCGTTCGCGCCTTTCCGCGGCACGGGCATGGACGCGTTCGGGCCGGACTGGCTGGTATTGCAGATCCAGCCGGACGAGGGCATCTCGTTGCAGTTCGACGTGAAGCGGCCGGGGCCGCGCGTCGAGCTCGCGCCGGTGCGCATGGACTTCAAGTACGCGGACTGGTTCCGCGCCGAACCGAACGTGGGTTACGAAACCCTGCTGTACGACTGCATGACCGGCGATGCCACGCTGTTCCAGCGCGCGGACATGGTCGAGGCCTGCTGGCGCGCGGTGCAGCCGATCCTCGACGACTGGTCGCAGCGCACGCCCGCCGACTTCCCGAACTATGCGTCCGGAAGCGCGGGCCCTGCATCCGCGGATACCTTGCTGGCCATGGGGGGCCGCTCGTGGCGCCCGTTGAACACGGCGGCGGAACTGAATACCCGGCGCGCCGGCAAGGCGAAGGTCGATGCGTCGCCGGCCGAAAAATCGCCCGAACGGCGCGCCGCGACGAAGCGCGCGGCGGCGAAGAAGGTGCTGCGCAGCACCTCGGTGAAGAAGGCCGCGCCTGCCCGCAAGTCGGCACCTGTGAAGCGGGCGTCGTCCACGGCCAGGCGGCCGCGCAAGAAGTAGGGTCAGTCGTCGACGGCGGCGAGCAGCGTGCCGACGACGGCGGCGAGTGCCGCATACAGCTCGGGCGGCACGTCGTCGCGCAGACGCACCGCCGCGAGCAGGGTGGCGATCTGCGGATCCAGCTGGGGAGCCAGCCCGAGCGCCTGCGCGCGCTCGAGCATGGCCTTCACGCCCTCGGCATCGATCCGCTGCGTATTGCCGCTGCTGGTGGGCGAAGCGAGGCGGAGCGTGACGCTCCGCCTTGGCGAGGGAAGCGACGGGTTCATGCGCGCGCTTCCAGGAGCACGGCGCTGTAGGCGGTGGTGGGCACGGGCAAACCGTGCATGCAGGCGAAGTGGTCGAGCACCAGCCCACTCTTCTCGAGCAGGCGGCGCAAGGAGACGAACTCCGTCTCCAGGCGCGTGACGGTGGCCGCGTGCTGCGCCCAAAGGCGTACGGAAACGCGCGGTACGCGTAGCTGGATTTCACCCTGGACCGCGCCCAGAGAAGGCGGATCGATGGCGAAGCCGACTGTCCACGGCCCCTCCGGTTCACCGGGTGCCGGCTTGCCTTCCTCGATGCGCAACTGGAGCACGTCGTAGCCGCCGGCGGCGGCGAGAGGAATCTCCACCATCCACAAGCCGGCTTGCGGCTGCGATTCGAGTTGGGCGATCTCCACGCGCGACAAGGCCGCGCGCGTGTCGACGCGCAGCTGGCCGACGAGGCCTTCGACGTCGTCTTCCGTGACCGCGATGTCGGGCGCGCGCGTCTGGGCCTGTCTCTTATACACATCT
>NZ_JBNDHZ010000035.1:0-50582 GCF_056755355.1 Luteibacter sp. HAY1-4A | reverse complement strand
AGAGACAGCGTTCAGCGTTCCGGCCGACGTGCAGATTTCCGGCACGAACGTGAAGCCCGCGCACGACGCGGGAGCCATGGGCGCCGACGTCACCATCGCCATCGTCGATTCGGGTGTCACGACCACCAACCCGGCGCTCGTGGGCAAGGTCAAGAAAAGCCTGGTCTACGTCGATCCGGCGGTGAATAACGTTGCGGTCGATGACGTGGTGGGCCATGGCACCGTCGTGGCCGAAATCGCGGCGGGCAGCACCACCGGCTACTTCGCGGGCGGCGTCGCGCCCTCTGCGAGCCTGGTGTCGGCGCGCATCATCGCGGACAAGGCGCCGGCCGACGACGGCTCCGGCCAGGGCAACAAGGTAACCAGTGCCGATCCGCTCGGTACGATCAATTCGGACGTGATCGCCGCAGGCGCTTCCATCGTCAACAACTCATGGGGTGGGTTGTACTGGGACGCGTCGGACACCGCGACGACGGCGAGTTTCTCCGCGGCCTATGCTTCGGCCAGGACCGGCACGCTGTACGTCTTTGCGGCAGGCAACGACGGCAGGGCCGATCCGTCGGACCTCGCCGCCTTGCCGAAGCGCGACACTACCCTGGCGGCAGGCTGGCTCGCCGTCGTCGCGCTGGACAGCAACCATCTCGACACCATCGCCTCCTACTCGAACCGCTGCGGCGTTGCCGCGTCTTACTGCCTTGCGGCCCCGGGAAGCATCGTGGCGCTGGCGCCGACGGCGACCGATACGAACCTGGCTTACGTGGAAGGAAGCGGCACGTCGTTCGCCGCTCCGCAGGTCTCGGGTGCCGCGGCAGTGGTGAAGGGCGTCTTCCCGACGCTTTCCATGGATGCCGTACGCCAGATCATCCTCGGCACGGCGGACGACCTCGGAGTTGCCGGCCCCGACCCGGTCTTCGGTTACGGCCGCCTCAACCTCGGCAAGGCCATTCTTGGTCCGGGTAGGGTGGACTGGGGCGAACTGCCAGTCGACCTCGAGGACGGCAACGCCATTACATTCTCCAACCCGGTCGCCGGGCAGGGCGGCTTCAGTGTCCAGGGGGCAGGCACGCTCGTGCTGTCGAGCGCGGCCAATACGTTTACCGGCAACAGCACGATCGGAAACGGCGCGACGCTGGATTCCACGGGCTTCTTCCCAGGCGATGCCACCATCCTGAGCACCGGCATGCTGCTGGCGAGGGGCAGCATCGGCGGGAAGGTGACCAACGCCGGCATGCTGCAGACGACGGCGGCCGGCACGCGGATTGGCGGCGACTTCGTGCAGGGGCCGACTGGGCAGCTCCGTCAGGTGCTGGGCGCACCGTTGATCGTCGATGGCGACGCGACGCTGGACGGCGATTTCCATGTCTCGGGCGTTACCGACGGCTACGTGAAGACGTCGCGCCAGGAAGTACTCTCCGCGGCGACCGTGACGGGCACCTTCGCCTCGCTTTCTACTGACCCGAGCGTCTTCCTTTCCACGTCGCTGCAGTACACGCCGACTGACGTGTGGATCGATACCTCGTCCATCACCGTGGTGAAGGTCGCCTCGGCCACGATGTCGAAATCGGCCGCCGCCGTATCCTCGGCCGCACGTCTCGACGGGGCGTTCGGCCAGCTCGACCAGGTGCTGTCGTCGCCGGTTTCGGCAGCTGGCGTCGCGCAGGGCACGCTGCTCGCTGCCGGTGGCATCCAGCAGTCGCGCGACACGCAGACGGCGCAGGCTTCCCTCGAGTCGTTGTCGGGCCAGCTCTACGCCGCGGGTACCGCGGTGACCCTCGCGGGTATCGACGCCGGAAACGATGCGCTTATGTCGCACCTGGACGAAAAGGGCTCGGGCTCGTGGACGCAGTCGCTCGGTTACCAGGGCGGACTGAGCCGTGCCGGCTTCGGCAATGTCGGATTCAATCTCGACGGCGGCCTCGTCGGCCATGACATCCGCCTGGGCAACAATGGTTTCGCCGGCGTCGCCGTGGCGCAAATGAACAGCAACGGCCAGCTCAACGGCAGCTTCGACCGCCAGCGCAGCCACGCGACGCAAGGCATGTTCTATGCCGGTTCGCGCGGCGAGAACTGGTACGGCGTGGGCCAGGTGGGCTACGGCAGCTTCCGCGGCGACATGCAGCGCGTGCTGCGCTTCGGCGACCAGGCGACGTTCGCGGGCACCGATCTGAACGGCACGTACAACTCGGCATATGGCGAAGTGGGTTTCCGCACGAATGCGGGCGCGTTCACGCTCACGCCGTTCGCCAACGTGCAGTACGCGAGCATCCGCCGTGACGGCTTCCAGGAAAACGGTGGCGATGGTTTCGGCCTCGCGGCGGACGGGCACACCACGTCGCGCTGGCAGGCCGGTTTCGGTCTGCGTGCCGGCGGTTCCTGGCTGACGTCGATGGGCAAGCTGCAGCTCAATGCGAAACTGGGCTGGCAGAACGCGTTCGCGACGAAGGGCGAAGTGTTCGCCGCGCGCTACACGGGCTTTGCCCAGTGGGCGCCGGTGGAAGGCATCGGCCTTTCGCGCCGTGCCGGCACCGCGGGCCTGAACCTGTCGCTGGACGTGAGCCAGCGCACCCAGCTCGGTTTCGACGTGGACCAGCGCTTCGCCGATCGCGACCATTCGCGCTCGGCCCGCGCGACGTTCCGGATGAACTGGTAACCGCAAAAAAACGCCGTCGTCCCTGCGCAGGCAGGGACCCAGTGACTTCGACGTTCGGAGGACCCTCCGCGTTCAAGTCGCTGGGTTCCTGCCTGCGCAGGAACGACGCAGCGTTACCACGACACAGCGTTACGACTTGCCGTGGAACAGTTCCCGGCCGATCAGCATGCGGCGAATCTCGTTGGTGCCCGCGCCGATCTCGTAGAGCTTGGCATCGCGCAGCAGCCGGCCCGCCGGGAACTCGTTGATGTAGCCATTGCCGCCCAGTGCCTGGATGGCCTCCAGCGCCACCTTCACGGCATTCGTGGATGCGTTGAGCAGGCATGCGGCCGGATCGATGCGCGACTTCACGCCGTTGTCGAACTGCTGGGCCACCATGTAGGCGAAGCCGCGTGAGGATTGCAGCGCCGTGTACATGTCGGCGATCTTCGCCTGCATCATGCCGAAGGTGCCGATGGGCGCGTTGAACTGCTTGCGCTCGCGTACGTAGGGCAGCACGAGGTCCACCGCCGACTGCATGATGCCGATGGGACCGCCGGACAACACCAGGCGCTCGGTGTCCAGCCCGCCCATGAGCACGCGCACGCCTTCGTTCACTTCGCCCACGACGTTCTCGGCCGGGATCTCGCAGTTGTCGAACACCAGTTCGCAGGTGTTCGAACCGCGCATGCCCAGCTTGTCGAGCTTCTGCGCCGTGCTGAAACCCTTCATGCCCTTCTCGACGATGAAGGCGGTCATGCAGCGGCTGCCGGCCGGACGGGGCGCGGTGCGCATGTAGACCAGCAGCACGTCGGCGTCGGGGCCATTCGTGATCCACATCTTCGAGCCGTTGGCGACCCAGGTGTCGCCCACGAGCTCGGCATGGCAGCTCATCGAACCGACCACGTCGGAACCGGCGCCCGGTTCGCTCATCGCGAGCGCGCCGACCCACTCACCGCTGGCGAGTTTGGGCAGGTACTTGCGGCGTTGGGCATCATTGCCGTTGTGGTAGATGTTCTGCACGCACAGGTTCGAGTGCGCGCCGTACGACAGGCCGACGGAGGCCGATGCGCGGGAGATTTCCTCCATCGCGATCATGTGGGCCAGGAAGCCGAGGCCCGACCCGCCGAATTCCTCGGGAATGGTGACGCCGAGCAGGCCCATGTCGCCGAACTTGCGCCAGAGGTCTTCCGGGAACACGTTCTCGCGATCGATGCGGTCCGCCCGGGGCGCGATCTCCTTCTCGGCAAAAGCGTGGACGCTTTCGCGCAGGAGGTCGAGGTCTTCACCGAGGGAAAAGGGGCGCATGCTGCAAAGCTCCGGAAAGGCGGGAAAAAGCGTCCCATCCTAACGCGCCGGCCGGGTCAAGCCACGGCGCGACGCAGCAATGGCGTTACCGGGTGGGGTCCCGCCCTGTAACGTTTCCGCTTTCTCAGCAGAGGCCGCCGTTGACGGCCAGCACCTGCCGGGTGATGTAGCCCGCCTGGGGGCTCATCAGGAAGCGGACCGCCGCCGCCACTTCCTCCGGCGTGCCGGTGCGTTCCATCGGGATGGCCTTGAGGATCTGCTCCACCGGCACTTCGGGCTCCAGCATGTCGGTGTCGATGAGGCCCGGGGCGACGCAGTTCACCGTGATCTTGCGCTTGGCGAGTTCCACCGCGAGTGCCTTCGCGGCGCCGATGACACCCGCTTTCGAGGCACTGTAGTTCACCTGGCCGCGATTGCCGATGAGACCGGAAACCGACGTGATGCAGACGATACGGCCGGCGGCGCGGCGGCGGATCATCGGCATCACCAGAGGGTGCAGCACGTTGTAGAAGCCGTCGAGGTTGGTGCGCAGCACCTGGTCCCAGTCCTCGGAGGTGAGGCCGGGAAAGGCGCCGTCGCGCGTGAGCCCGGCGTTGCAGACCACGCCGTAGTACGCACCGTGCGCCGCGACGTCCGCTTCGAGGGCTGCCGCGGAGGCGGCGCGGTCGGAGATGTCGAACTGGACGATGCGCGCGTTGCGGCCACGCGCGACGATCTCCGCCTGCACGGCTTCGGCTTCTTCGCGCCGCGAGCGGCAGTGCACGACGACATCGTAGCCGGCGTCGCAGAGGTCGAGTGCGATGGCGCGGCCGATGCCACGGCTGGAGCCGGTGACGAGAACGGTATCGGTCATGTGGCGGTTCCCTTGGAATCGAGGCTGTTGCGCGGATCGAGGTAAGGCGTCGGATCCGGCGGACTGAAGACGGTGAGGCGGGCCTCGGCGTGCACGCCGGGGGCGTCGATGCGGCAGGCGAAGGCACCCATGCCGTCGTCGTCGTGGAAGCTGCGCACCGCTTCGACGGTGAGCTTCACACCCAGCGGGAAGGTGTCGGCATCGGCACGGTAGGCGCGCGTGCCGAGGAGGAAGCCTGGCCGTACGTTCCCACCGGCGGCTAGCACCTGCCAGCCGTTCCAGGCTGCGATGGCCTGCGCCATCAATTCCACGCCCGCCCAGGCCGGCAGGCCGCCGGCTTCGACGAAGGCGTCGCCACGCCGCACCGTGCGTTCGCAGACGACGCGTTCCGCTTCCCACGACACCAGACGGTCGAGCAGGATCATGCGCCCGGTATGGGGGAGGAGCTTTTCGATCGGCCACGGAGTCATGCGTCACCCGCCAGGATCAGGCTGGCGTTGTTGCCGCCGAATGCGAAGGAGTTGCTCATGAGATGCCGCCGCCCGGTCGGCAAGGTGTCGCCCGCTTGCGTGAAGGCCAGTGGCGGCAAGGCGGGATCGGCAGCGCCGTCCCAGGCGTGCGGCGGCAAGCGTCGCCGGCTATCCGTCAGGGCAAGCCAGCAGAACGCGGCTTCGAGGGCGCCGGAGGCGCCGAGCGTGTGTCCGGTGAGGCCCTTGGTGGACGAGCAGCGCACCGGTCGCGCGAACACGCCTGCGACGGCGCGGCTTTCCATCGCATCGTTGTGTTCGGTGGCGGTGCCGTGCAGGTTCACGTAGTCGATGGCTTCCGCGTCGATGCCCGCCGCGACGAGGGCGAGGCGCATCGCTTCGACCGCGCCGCGCCCTTCGGGTTCGGGCGACGACATGTGGTACGCATCCGAACTGGCACCGCCGCCGAGGAAGGTCACCGGCGCCTCGTCGCGGGTCATGAGGAACAGCGCGGCTGCCTCGCCGATGTTGATGCCCTGGCGTGCGCCGGAGAACGGCAGGCAGCGTTCGGGCGACATGGCCTCCAGTGCGTGGAAGCCGTGGGTCGCAAGGCGGCAGAGCGTGTCGGCGCCGCCGCAGAGCACGGCGTCGCAGAGGCCGAGGCGGAGCAACCGGCGTGCGCTGAGCAAGGCGCGGGCGCCCGACGTGCAGGCCGTGGAAATGCCGTAGCAGGGCCCGGCGATGCCAAGCCATTCGGCGAGGAAGGCGGCCGGCGCGCCCAGTTCCTGGTCCGCGTAGCGATAGCGTTCCGGCCAGTGGCCCGTCGTGCCGCGCGCGGCGATGTTTCCCGTGGCCTCTTCGATACCCGTGGTGCTGGTACCGATGACCACGCCGATCCTCGCCGCGCCGAAGCGTGCGATGGCGGCACGGACGTCGGCCTCGATTTCCTGTGCGGCGAGCAGAAGCAGGCGGTTGTTGCGTGTGTCGCGATGCGCCAGGTCGGATGGCACCGGGGGCAATGGCCAGCGAACGTCGCCGAATGGCAGCGTCCGTTCCGGCACCCAACCGGCGAGCGGGCGCAAGCCATGCGGACTCGCGTCGAAGAGCGAGGCCGCCACCGCCTGTTTGCCCACGCCGAGCGAGCACGCGATGCCGAGCGCGTTGAGGTAGGTGTTCATGCGCCTTCGAGGGGCTTTCGCGCCGCGACGTTGACGAGGGTTTCTTCGCGCCTGCCGGGCGGTGGCGGGGCCTTGATGCCCCAGCGTTCGAGCAGGCCGAAGTCCTTAGCTCGGCTCCACCACAGGTAGGGCAGCGAGACGTTCGCGGGGGCGAACACGAAGCCGCGGTCGCGCAACATCGCCAGGTATTCGTCCGCGCTCTTCTGCACGTGCATCGGATGACGGAAGAACCAACGGATCACCCAGGTATCGATGTATGCCTTCGTCGATTCCGCGAAGAGCAGCAGGCCACCCGGCTTCAGCACGCGCCAGAATTCGTCGAGCGCGCGCTCCTGCTCCACGAGATGGTGGAAGGTCTGGTGGCAGAACAGCACGTCCACGCTCGCATCGGGCAGGTCGATGCGGGCGCAGTCGCCGAGCAGCACGGTGGCGTCGATGCCTTCGCGTTCCGCTTCCTGGCGTGAAAGCGCCACGCTGTGCGGGTCGGCGTCCAGGCCCACCAGCTTCTGCGGCGCGAAAGCGTCCCGCAGCAGTCGGAAGGACCGGCCCTGGCCGCAGCCGACGTCGAGCAGGGTGCCGCCACGCGGAAGCGGCTCGCCCACGAGGCGCTTGAGGTCGTTGATGGCCACGCGCAACACGTGGTGCTGCCAGGTATGGGTGCGCAGGAAGACGAAACCGATGCGGGTTTCCTCGACATAGGTGGCGCTGGCGTACTTCATGGGTGGCTTCCGGTGGAACGCGGGGACGACGGAGCGAGGTGGCGTTCCACGTCGTCGACGAAAACGGCGGGCGAGACCAGTTGCATCTCTCCGTCGGCAAGACGCACGGCCACCTGGATGGTGCTGGCGCGGGTAAGCCGCTCGCCGGTGGCGGCGTCGCTCAGGGTGTAGTGGATCTTCAGGCGGTTCCGCCATTCGACGAGTTCGGCGCGTACCACCAGCTTCTGGCCGAACCGGGCCGGGCGCGCATAGCGCAGCTGGAGATCGATGATCGGCCATGCATAGCCGGTGTCCTTCATCCGCACGTAGTTGTGCCCGAGCTCGTCGAGCAGCGCGCAGCGCGCCACCTCGAGGTACTTCACGTAGTGACCGTGCCAGACGACTTCCATGGAATCGACGTCGAAGAACGGCACCGTCACGTCGATCTCGGTGGCGTGCACACCCTTAGCGCGCATCGGAGGCTCCGTTCGTGTCGTGCCAGTAGGGATGGAAATTGAACCATTGCAGCGGCGCGGCAAGGCAATGTTCCGCCAGCCATGCGGCGTACCGCGCCACGGCCGATGCGATCATGGCATCGCGCTTTCCGCGCTCCCAGCCGGCGGCGTCGTCGAAGCGGCGCAGGTGGATGCGATAGCGGCCATCGTGCTTCAGACAGCACACCAGGTTCACCGGGCAGCGCAGCATCGCCGCCATGAGCCACGGGCCCTGGGGAAAGGGCGCGGGCGCACCCAGGAAATCGGTGTCGATCGCGCGGCCGCCATGGACGGGCACGCGGTCGCCGGCGACGGCGATCCATTCACCGCGATCGAGCCGCTGCGACAGGTCGAGCATGGCGGCGGTGTCGAGGTCGCCCACGTGCATCAGGCGCAGGCGCTTGTCGCCCGACTCGCCAAGCAGCCGGTTGAAGTGTGCCGCGTTCGGAAGGTGCATGAGTACGTTGAGTGCCACGCCTTCGCCCACCTCCGCCATGGCGCGGCATACGTCGAGGTTGCCCAGGTGCGTGCAGACGAGAAGCTGGCCGCGGCCGCCGGCAAGCAACGCGTCGCGCACGCCGTCCGGGTCGTCCATGTCCACCGACGACAGCCGCAGCTTGCCGCGCCACACGTCGAAGCGGTCGAGCATGCATTCGCCGAACGCGAGGTACTGCGCGAACACGGCACGCGAGCGCGGAAAGAGATCGGCGCGTCCGCTCCATGCGGCCAGCCGTGTCTGGTAGTCGGCCACGTTGCGGCGCGCGGCACGCCCGGTGACGAAGAAGTACAGCACGATCAGCCGGATCACCGGCGTCACCAGTCGCCGCCCCAGCACCCGCACCGCGATGGCGGTGAGCTTGATGCCGAGGAAGCTGCCGCGCTCCTTCTGCGCGGCCCAATGCGTGGCGGCGACGGAATCAGCCATCGCTGGGTTCCAGACGAAGGTGCGCGGAGGATACGGGTGCGTCGCCGGACCGGTAGGTGAAGTGCAGCCGTCCACGCGCGACGTCATGGCGCAGCGTGAGCCGCACACGATCGCCGGGGCGCAGCAGGCGCTGGAACTTCATGCCGTCGATGGCCCGGCTGGTCTTGGGAGTGCCCAGCCGCGACGCGGCAAACTCCAGGGCCCACGCCACTTGCAGGACACCCGGCAGGACCGGCGCGTCGGGGAAATGTTCGGCGAAACAGGCAAGGTCGAGCGGCAGTTCCAGTTCGAGCACGTGCGTGTCGCCTTCGCGACGCTCTTCGAGCACGGTTGCGGCGGCCGGAAGCGGTGCGCGCAGAAGCAGGTCGACCTTCGCCGTCTCCGGCAGCGCATCGACGAAGCGCCACACCAGCGGCGTGGAGAGAGCGTCGTCCCCTGCGGCGTGCTGGCCGAGTTCGTTCACCAGCCCCGCGCGTCCGTGGCGAAGCAATGCGCTGCGACCCAGCGGCGTGAGCCCCACGACCATGCCCGGGCCGAGCTTGCCCGCGTAGCCGCCCGCGGCAGCGGCCACCCACGGGTGCGACAGAAGGCGCCCCGCCGCCGCGTCCATCGGAGCTTTATTGATGCGCCGGCGCAGACGCTGCCGCAGGATCCATTCCCCGACGAACAATGCCCCCATCACCGAATAGGCCAGGATGCCATTGTAGAAAGTCCACCATGACAGCGGCCCCCACTCGGCGAGCAGTCCGGACACGGTGCCGTTGACGGCGAAGAATGCGACCCACACCCATGTGACGCGGCGCGTGTAGCGTACAGCCACCGGCGGAAGGTCCGGCTCGCTCACGCGTGCAATGCGCTCGATGATCGGCGGACCGAACTTCAGGCTGAGCCCGAACGCGGCGAGCAGCAGGCCGCAGATGAGGCTGGGGTACCAGCGCAGCAGGTGTTCCTCGCCACCGAACGCGAGCACGGTGCAATAGACGAGGGTGATGCCGAGCATCCAGCGGCCACCGGGCTGGCGCAGCAGGGCAGGGGCGCGCACGAGCCACAGCGCGCCGAGGATCAGGCCGAAGACGGGCGTGGATACATGGTCCGTGCCGAAATACACGATGAAGGGATAGAGCACTCCAACGACAACGAGCACGAGGTCGCTCAGCCTGCGCACGAGGAACCCTCCACGTAGAGCGCGAGGCTGCGCACCGTCTCGAAGTGCCGCCGCGCGTCGCGAGAGTCGGATGCGATCCGCAGTCCATAGCGGTTCTGCAGTGCGAGGGCCAGCTCCAGCGCGTCCACGGAATCCAGGCCGAGGCCCTGGCCGAACAGCGGCTGGTCGGCGGCGATGTCGTCCACCGACAGGTGTTCCAGCGCCAGCGTGTCGATGATCAGCTGGGCTATGTCGCGTTCGAGGTCGTTCATGCCATGAGTTCCCTGGCGTAAAGGGCGTGCAGGTGTTCGTTGATGCGGCGTGAGGCTATCGGCGCGGGTGTGCCTTCGCTGAAGTCGGCCACGGCGATGTCCTCACCCACCCGGAAATGCATCTGCACACGGCGGTGCGGAATGCGGTACCACGGCTCGGCCTTGGTGAGCGTGGTGGGGCGGACGGTGATGAATACGGGCGTGATCGTATGGGCGCCGCGCACGGCGATGGCGGCCGCGCCACGGTGGAAGACCGGCGGCTGCCCCGGCGTGGTGCGTGTGCCTTCGGGAAAGACGATGAGGGTCTGGCCTTCGCGCAGCACGTCGGCCGCCCGTTCGAGCATCTCGGCGCTGCCGTCATTGCTGATGTACTGTGCGGTGCGTACCGGGCCGCGCATGCACGGGTTCTTCCACAGGCTGTGCTTCACGATGCAGTTCGCATCCGGCAGGTGGCCGATGAGGAACACGACGTCGATGAGCGAGGGATGGTTCGCGACGATCATCTGCCCGGGCCGCCCGAGCCGCTCCAGGCCTTCGAATCGATAGTCGAGTACGCCGGTGCGGTACATGAACTGCGAATGCAGCCAGAAGGCGCGGCCGACCGTGCGCCGGGCGCGCCGGCGGCGAACGGCGGGAGGGCCGGGCCAGTGCAGCACCACCGGCAGGATGAGGATGCGCAGCAACACGCCCCCGATACCGAACAACGCAAAGCTGAGCGCGGTACACACGAAGCGCCAGGCCCAGGCGTCGCGGCGGGTCATGTTGTCGGCTGCCAGTTCCATCGTCGTGTCTTCCACGGGTGGTCCAGGGATGCGCCGTCGTGCAGGGCGCGGATGAAGCGCAAGGCGTGCGGCAAGCCAGCCGCGGGCACCGCGCCGTCGTCCTCGGCAAGCGAAAGGCGCCAGCGCGAGCCACTGTCCGCGAGCGACAGGCGCAACGCCAGCGTATACGAGAACGGCACGTCGTCGATGTGGCCGTCGTAGGCAGGTGCCGGACGCTCCTCCGCGATGACGACGATCGCCGCCGGAGCGCCTTCGCCAAGCAGGGCGGCGGCCTCGACGATGGCATGCTCGAAGGTGTCGGCTTCCCCGGCGATGGCCACCGATTCCCCGCGCTGTCCGCGCAGGATCGACCATTGCCCGGCGATGGCGTTGTGTACCGACAGGCCGAACTGGGTTGGCGACAGCGGCGAGCCCCGGCCGATCTCGTCGAGCATCGCGAACGTGCGCGTGGTTTCGCCGTGCCGCGAGGCGAACACGAAGGGCAGCTGTTCGTCGTCGCCGCACAGCGGCCATGCCGCGTGCATGACGATGCGCGCCAGCCGGCTCAACCGGCGGCGCTGCATCGGCGGCACGAATTCGCAGGCGGGTTGCTCGCCGCCGTCGACGATGGCGTGCGGCGTTTCGCACCATGCCGCCCAGGCAGCCGGGGTTTCCACCCCGGGCGCCCAGGCGCGCCACGCATCGACGGTGACCTGGATCACGCCGTGGCCTCCGCGTAGCGACGGATGAGCAGGGCCGCGCAACTGCCGCCGAAGCCGAAGTTGTTCGACAGCACGCTGTCGATGTGCCGCGCGAGTTCGCCTTCCACGAGGGGCGCTTCGGCGAAGGCCGGATCGCGCATGGCGGGCGTGGCGCCGCCGAGCAGTACGCCTTCCGTCATCATGGCGATCGAGGCGATGGCATCGAGCGCGCCGGCGGCCGCCGGGGCGTGGCCGATGAGTCCCTTGATGGACGACATCGGCGGAACATCGACGCCGCGGTCGCCGAACACACGCTGCAGGGCGACCCATTCGGCGAGGTCGCCGGCCACCGTGGCACACGCGTGCGTATTCACGTAGCCGGGCATGATGCCGGCCAGGTCGATCGCCTGGTGCATCGCTTCGGCCATGCCGTCGGCGGCCGGGCCGATCATGCCGTCGGGATCGGAGGCCGCGCCGTAGCCTGCCATCTCGGCCAGTATCGTGGCACCGCGCGCCTGTGCGTGTTCGAGCGATTCCAGCACCAGCACGCCGGCACCGCCGCCGAGGAGGATGCCGTCGCGGTCCGCCGCGTAGGGCGTGGAAACGCGCGTGCCTGCAACGCTCGCGGTGGAAAGCGCGTTCATCACGTCGAAGCACATCGCGGCCTTGTCGTGCAGTTCCTCCGCGCCGCCGCACACCACGATCTCCTGGCGCCCGAGCTGGATCAGCTCCATGGCCTGGCCGATCGCGTGCGTGGCGCTGGTGCACGCCGAGCCCACGGTGAAGCCACGGCCACCGAACCCGAATGCCTGGGTGAGCGTGGCCGACACCGCGCTGCCCATGCTGCGGGGCACGATGAAGGGCGACAGGCGCGAGATGCCCTTGGCGTGGAAGACGTCGAGACCGGCCTCGTATTCGCTGAGAGCGGCCGCGCCACCCATCACGATGCCGACGTCGCGCTCACGCACGCGGGCTTCGTCCAACCCCGCTTCGGCCAGCGCTTCGCTGGTCGCGTGCCAGGCGAATTCCGCGGCCTGCGGCAGATAGCGGCGCAGCTTGCGCGGTGGTGGTTCGAGCGCCGAGGTATCGGCGGGCGCCGCGACCTGGCAACGCATGCTCAGCGCGGCGAAATCGGGCATGGCGCGGAAGCCGGCACGGCCGGCGCGGAGGCCGTCGAACAGGGCCTTTCGTCCCGCACCCAGGCAGGACACCGCGCCCATGCCGGTGACGACCACTCGCCGCATCAGGCGTGTGCCTTGAAGATCAATGAGGTGTTGATGCCGCCGAACGCGAAGTTGTTGTTCATCACGTAGCCCGTGCGGATGTCGCGCCCTTCGCCCACGAGATAGTCCAGTGGTGCGCATTCGGGATCGGGCGTTTCGAGATTGATCGTGGGCGCGAACCAGCCGCCGCGCATCATCTCTATAGCCCACCATGCCTCGAGTGCACCGCAGGCGCCGAGCGTATGGCCCACGTAGCTCTTCATGGAACTGATGGGAATGCCACCGCCGAGCACGTCGGCCGTGGCGTGGCTCTCCGCCACGTCGCCACGATCGGTGGCGGTGCCATGCGCACTCACGTAACCGATGGCTGCCGGGGGCAGGTTCGCGTCGGCGAGCGCCATGCGCATGGCCGCGGCCATGGTCTCGCGCGTGGGCTGCGTGATGTGCGTGCCGTCGGAATTCGTGCCGAAGCCGACGATCTCGGCATAGATGCGTGCACCACGCGCCTTGGCGTGCTCGTACTCTTCGAGGATCAACGTGGTCGCGCCTTCGCCGACGACGAGGCCGTCGCGGCCGGCGTCGAAAGGACGGGGCGTGAACTGCGGCGTGTCATTGCGGGTGCTGGTGGCGAACAGCGTGTCGAACACCGCCGCTCCCGGACCCGACAATTCTTCGGCGCCACCGCAGAGCATCAGCGCCTGCTTGCCCTGCTGGATGGCTTCGTAGCCGTAGCCGATGGCCTGGCTTCCCGAGGTGCATGCGCTGGACGTGGTGATCACGCGGCCCTTGAGGCCGAAGAACACGCCCACGTTCACCGCCGTGGTATGCGCCATCATCTGGATGTAGCTGGTGGCCGTGACGCCCTGCATCGATCCGGTTTCCAGCATGTGGCCGACGGTGCGCGCCGGCTCGATGCTGCCGCCCGACGAACCGTATGCCACGCCCATGCGCCCGTCCGCGATGCGTTCGTCTCCGAGCAGTCCGGCATCCGCCAGCGCGCGTTCGCTGGCCGCCACGGCCAGCTGGGCCACGCGGCCCATGGAACGCACGTGCTTGCGCGACCAGTGTGGCGGCAGGACGAAATCGTCCACCGGCGCGCCCAGCCGGCCGTTGAGCTTGTCGAAATAATCCCACTCGCCCATGCGGCGCACGGCGTTGCTGAAGCGGCGCAGCCGCATCTCGATGGTGGCCCAGTCGTGGCCGAGCGGCGTGATGCCGCCGATGCCTGTGACGACGACGCGCTTCATTCCGCGTGCTCCCTTGGGACGATGGTCAGGTTCATGCGTTGGTTCTTTGCCGCGGGAACTTGCGAAGGATCAGGCGCGGCACGCGCGGCAGCATGCCCAGCACGAGCCGCGTGTGCATGGCGGTGATGCGCACGTTGTCGCGCCACATGCGGAAGTGCGAGAGGCCATCCTCCGGGTAGATGACCCGCGTGGGCAGGTTGCGCACCGGCACGCCGCGCCAGAAGAGCCGTACCGCGATCTCCGTGTCGAAGTCCATGCGCGAGGGCAGGGCCTTGCGCGCGATTTCCGCCCGCGTCTCTTCCAGCGGGTAAAGACGGTAACCGCACATCGAATCGTCGATGGCGAAGGACAGCGTCTCCAACCAGACGAACGCGTGGGTGAGGTAGCGCCCATAGAGCCGCGCACGGGGCACGGAGTCGTCGTAGACGGGGCGGCCACAGACCATGGCTTCCGGTGCGGCCCGGCCTGCCTCGAGGAAGCGGGGCACGTCGTTCGTGTCGTGCTGTCCGTCCGCGTCGATCTGCAGTACGTGGCTGTACCCGGCCGCATGCGCCGCGAGGAAGCCGGCGGTGAGCGCCTTGCCCTTGCCGCCGTTCACCGGCAGGCGGATCAGGCGCAGGTCGTCGCGTCCTTCGACGAGCCTGTCGAGTGCGTCGCGTGTGTCCTCATCGGATCCGTCGTCCACCAGGAACACGGGGAGGCCATGGGCGGCGAGTGCGTTCGCCGTGGCGCCGGCGGTGCGGCCATGGTTGTAGACGGGTACGACGGCGCACGGCGCGAACGATCGCGCCGCGTCGCGCGGTCCGGGCCTGCCCGCCACGGGTCCGCTCAGCGAACGAGCAGTGCCTGCACGGTGGCGACCACGTCGCCCACCGTACGCACGCTCTTGAAATCTTCCGGCTTGATCCGGGTGCCGGTCATGTCCTGCACCTGGATGGCCAGATCGATCGCGTCGATGCTGTCCAGTTCCAGGTCCGTGAACAGATTGGCTTCCGGAGTCACCTTGGCCGGGTCGATCTCGAAGGTTTCATGGAGGACGGACCGCAGGCGCGCGAGCACGTCGTCGGAGGTGAAGGTTTCGGCTGGGATCGCGCTCATAGCTCGGTAAGTCCATTTCATCCCCGGACGGGCGTGTCCGCGTCCCGAAGGGCAGCGGCACCACGCGCCACCACCGAGGCGACGAAGTGATCGGAATGCTCTGGTTGTCGCCGCCCCCTCGGACGGCATCCCCTTGGCCCAAAAGCATCGCGTAGGCAAAGCCTTACACGATCCCCCGGGTTGGGAAATTGTAGCAGATCGTGCCCGGGAACAATGCGTCTCCGGGCCCCGCCAAGCGCATGCGGGCGTCACGCCGACGCTCGTTAAGGCGGGCGGTAATACGGGATGCCGGCGGGCCGGACGCCGCTGTGGTGACGCGGACATTGTCCGGACGGTACGGCAGAGGCGTCCGCGGACAGGTTCGTCGTGATGTCCAATCTGCTCGGAAACGGCGCCACGACGGGCTTTCAGGCCGCTTGCGACGGCTGGCACGGCTCTTGCGACATACCTCGCGAGACCCTTCCCATCATTGTCCGAGGAGAGCCACCATGAAGTACGAAACCGCCATGCTGAAAACCTTCTTCGTCATCGCCGTGCTGACCTGCGTGCTGACGTTCGGCGCCATGGTGACCACCGCTGCCCCGATCGCCGCGCAGTCGATCGCCGCTGTCCGCTGACCGGCAGATTCAGTCGTCGTCGATCAGCCGGACGTTCATGGCATAGGGCGGTCCATCGACGCCTTGTCCGATATCGAACTCGACCCGGTCGCCTTTCCTGAGTCGACGGGCACCGGGTGACATGCGAGGCGATGGCTCGATTGGGGATGTTTCTCTCGGTAACGGCTTGGCCCTGCTGGGATCGTTCCCTTTTTGCGGTTTACGCTCACTCATTGCAACACCCTCCCTCTTCGTCGGGACGATGGAGCGCGATCAACGCACTACTCAGGCACTACGTCCTCTGCCTGCAGACCTTTCTGACCCTGGCCCACCTTGAAATTCACCTTCTGACCTTCTTTCAGGCTTTTGAAGCCCGTTCCCTGGATGGAACGGAAGTGGACGAACACGTCGCCTCCCGATTCCCTTGAGATGAACCCGAATCCCTTCGCGTCGTTGAACCATTTGACCGTACCGGTTTCACGCTCGTTGCTCATGACCGCACTGGCTCCATTGTTTAGTGATCGTGGCGATCGGTATGTCGCCGAGATCAACCTGGGCCGATCCGCGGACAAGGTCAATCGTCCAAAAGGCCGGGCGCAAAAACGGAAAAAGCCGCCAGTTGCCCGGCGGCTTTTCCTGCCACATTTGCCTTGCGATTACTGACCGCGCATGCGGCCCTGGAAACGCGGCGCGCCGTTGCCCATGTGCGGCAGGCGGATCTTGCCGATGGCGCTGATGCGCTCTTCGGCCATGCGGTCCGCGGCCTTGTAGGTCGGGATGTTGTCGCGCGCGGCGATCTCGAAGATGCGACCGACGTTGTAGTAGATCGTGCGCATCATGCGCATGGCGCGCTCGCGGTTGTAGCCGTCGATTTCCAGCGAGACGTTCATGACGCCACCGGCGTTGACCGCGTAGTCCGGGGCGTAGACGATGCCGCGGCGGGCCAGCTCGTCGCCGATCGCGTCCGTGGCGAGCTGGTTGTTGGCGGCACCGCAGATGATCTTCGCCTTGATCCGGTCGATGGTCTGCTCGTTGACCGTACCGCCCAGCGCGCAAGGGCTGTAGACATCGGCGTCGACGTCATAGATTTCGTCCAGGCCCACGGCTTCGCAACCCAGCTCGTCGACGCAGCGCTGTACGGCATCCTTGTTGATGTCCGTGACGAACACCTTGGCACCCTGCTCGCGCAGCAGCTTGATGAACTCGCTGCCGACGTGGCCGCAGCCCTGCACGGCATAGCTGTACTTGCCCACGTCTTCGTTGCCGTGCTTGTGCTGCAAGGCAGCCATCAGGCCCTGCAACGTGCCGAAGGCGGTGAACGGCGACGGGTCGCCCGAACCGCCGTGCACCTGGTGCACGCCGGTGACGTACTCGGTTTCGCGGTAGACGTATTCCATGTCGTTGACGTCGATACCGACGTCCTCGGCCGTGATGTAGCGGCCGTTGAGCGAGTTCACGAAACGGCCGAAGGCGCGGAACAGCGCTTCCGACTTGTCCTTGGAGGGATCGCCGATGATCACGGCCTTGCCACCGCCGAGGTTCAGGCCAGCCACCGCGTTCTTGTAGGTCATGCCGCGCGACAGGCGCAGCACGTCGTTCACGGCGTCCTGCTCGGTCTTGTAGGGCCACATGCGCAGGCCGCCCAGCGACGGGCCAAGCACGGTGTTGTGGATCGCGATGATGGCCTTCAGGCCCGCGTCCTTGTTATGGCAGAAGACGACTTCTTCGTGGCCCGTGTTGGCGATGGTTTCGAAAATCATCGAACGCGTTACTCCAGTTACAAGCGGCGTGGCGGCCGCCTTTCAAGTGAATACCGGCGGTGGGGACCACCGGTGGAATGTGACCGTCCAAAAAAATCGCCCCAACCTTGGAGGCGGGGGCGATATGTCTTGTCAGCTTCCTAGTTTAAACCGTTGCGGGGCTCCGTGTAGGTGCGCCGCAGCAAGCGGCTCAACGGTGCCAGTGCGGGTCCCGGTGCCAGGTCTCCCGCTCGATCCGCCAGCCGCGGCCGTATGGGCGCCACACCGGCGGGCGGTACACGTAACCCGGGCGGGAGGTGTACCAATGGCCGCCGACCCACACGTAACGGCCGCCGGCCCAGTTCCAGTAGCCCGGGGCCCAGACGTAGCCCACCCGCGGCGGCGGAACGCGCTCGAAACGGGGCGGCGGCGGTCGGGTGCCGACGGTGACGGAAACGTATTCCCGCGCGGCGGCGGGCGGGGTGTAGCTCGCGGCACCGACGGCCAGGCCAAGGGCGGCGACGGCGGCGAGGGTACGGGTCAGGCTCATGGTGGTCTCCTCCGGGACTCCGCGGCGATGCGGATTCGTGCGCCAGAACGCAGGCTCGTGCGGGTGGGTTGACCCTCCTTGCGTGGCGCGTTCAGCTTCGCGAAGGCGTGGTCTTGGGGGATACTCGCAGGGTTCCTTCCTCCCTCCGGTTCCGCCCATGAAGCCACCGCGCCGCTTCGGCGTTCGTACCGTCGCGACCCTGCTGGGAATCCGCGTCGCCTACCGCATCGGCAGCCGGCTCGCGCCGCGCCGCACGGTGGCCCACGCAGCAAAGGTGTTCCAGACACCGCTGCCCAGCAGCCGCGAACGCGCCGCGCATGCGGCCGCTTTCACGGCGGCGCGGGTGGAGCATCTCGACGTGGACGGTCGTTCTATCGCCACGTATGTCTGGGGCGATCCCGTAGCGCGGCCTTACATCCTGTTCGTGCATGGCTGGTCGAGCATGGGACTGCGCTGGGAAAGCTGGATGCCGCAGATTCTTGCGAGGGGATGGGCCGCCGTCGCTTTCGACCAGCCCGGGCACGGAAGGAGCGGTGGCGAGTTGTGCACGTTGCCCGATTTCGTGAGCACGACAACAGCCGTCGCCCGTCACTACGGCGATCCCGCAGGCGTGGTTGCGCATTCGCTGGGCGGTGCCGCGGTGGCGCTGGCGCTCGATGACGGCTGGACGACAAAGCGCGTGGTGCTGATCGCCGCCGCGGCCGACGTGCAGGGTGCCACGCGTCGCTTCGCCCGCTTCGTCAGGCTGGGCGAGCATTTGCGACCGGCGCTGCACGACACCCTGGCCGAATGCACCGGCGTGCCTATCGATGAACTGCACATGGCCCGGCACGCACCGAAGCGCACCCAGCCCGTGCTGGTGGTGCACGATCGCAACGACCCCGAGGTGCCGGTGGAAGAGGCCGCGATGTACATGTCGCTATGGCCCGGCGCGACCCTTATGGAAACCACCGGCCTGGGCCACCGTGCCGTGGTCGATGACGGGGCCGTGCGCGAAGCCGCCCTCGAGTTTCTTGCGGGAGCCGAATCCCCTGCGGGGGCCGAATCCCTTGCGGGAGCCGAATCCCTTGCGGGAGCCGAATCCCTTGCGGGAGCCGAATCCCTTGCGGGAGCCGAATCCCTTGTGGGAGCCGGCTTCGCCGGCGATCCCGCGGCAGCGGGCAAACCTGCCGGGAGCACCCACCGCCGCTGAAGCGTCTCCCACAGTGCGTTCCCTGCGCTGCACTGCAGCAAGGGGCGCCGGTTCCGGCGCAGTAGAATTCACAGTTCCCCACTGTCGTCGATCGTCTCCGGAGTTTTCCATGAGCTCGCAGCCCAAGCACATTCCCGCCAGCAGCACGGACGCGGAAGCGACTCCGCTGCGCTTCGTCACGGCGGCGAGCCTCTTCGACGGACACGATGCGGCCATCAACATCATGCGCCGGATCATCCAGAGCCAGGGCGCCGAGGTGATCCACCTGGGGCACAACCGCTCGGTGGAAGACGTGGTGCGCGCGGCGTTGCAGGAAGATGCCGATGCCATCGCGCTGTCCTCGTACCAGGGTGGCCACGTCGAATACTTCAAGTACATGGTCGACATGCTGCGCGAGCGCGGCGCCGGCCACGTGCGGGTATTCGGCGGTGGCGGCGGCACGATCACGCCGGAAGAGATCAAGGAGCTCCAGGCCTATGGGGTGGAGCGCATCTACCATCCGAACGACGGCATGAAGCTCGGCCTCGTGGAGATGATCGAAGATGTGATGACGCGCACGCGCGCCGCCGCGAAGCAGCGCGTGGAAGTCGCGCCGCCGTCGGCGTCGGTGGAAGACGAGATCTCCATCGGGGCCATGCTTTCGGCGATCGAGGAAGACCGGCTGGGCGATGAGGAACTGTCCCGCCTGCGCAAGGCTTGGAAGCTGGCCGGTGGCAAGACGCCGGTGCTCGGCCTCACCGGCACCGGCGGCGCCGGCAAATCGTCCGTGGTGGACGAACTGCTGCTGCGCTTCCTGCACGCCTTCCCGCAGATGCGCATCGCCGTGCTCGCGGTCGACCCGACCCGCCGCCGCAGTGGCGGCGCCTTGCTGGGCGACCGCATCCGCATGAACTCGCTGCGCAGCCCGCGTGTGTACATGCGCTCGATGGCCACCCGCCGCCAGCACGCGGCCACGTCGGTGGTGCTGCACGACTGCATCGATTTCCTGAAGGCCCAGGCATACGACCTGGTGATCGTGGAAACCGCCGGCATCGGCCAGAGCGATTCGGAGATCGTCGACCTCGTCGATTTTCCCGTTTACGTCATGACCAGCGAGTACGGCGCGGCGAGCCAGCTCGAAAAGATCGACATGCTCGACTTCGCCGAGCTCGTGGTGCTGAACAAGTTCGACAAGCGCGGCGCCGAAGACGCCCTGCGCGACGTACGCAAGCAGTGGAAGCGCAACCGCACGGCGTTCCAGCTCGCGGACGACAAGGTGCCGGTGTATCCCACCATTGCCAGCCAGTTCAACGATCCGGGCGTCACCTGGATGTTCGACAACCTGTGCCGGCTGCTCCGGGAGAAGCTCTCGCTACCCGAGGCCACGTGGACGCCGGACGTGGATACGAGCCTGCGCGAGCCGCGCGCCACGGTGCTCATTCCCGGCAATCGCGTGCGCTACCTGGCGGAAATCGCGGAGCAGGGGCGCGGCGTGAATTCGGCCATCGCGACGCAGGCGGCCGCGGCCAGCAAGGCCCAGCACTATTACGAATCGCTGAAAGACATCGGCGACGAGGCGCTGCCGCGCGCCTTCGACCTCTACGACCACGCCCTGCTCACCGTGCACGGCGACCGCTCGCTGATCACGCTGCGCCAGCGCTACAACGAGGCGGTGCGCGAGCTTTCCAGCGAGGCCATCCACCTGCTGCGCGAGTGGCCGACGCGCTTCGAATCGGTCACCGCCGAGTTCAACGAATACCAGGTTCGCGACAAGGTCATTCGCGTCGAGAACTATCGTGAATCGCTCAGTCACCAGAAGATCCCGAAGGTGTCCCCGCCGAAGACGAAGGACTGGGGCGAACTCCTGTCCTTCCTGATGCGCGAGAACCTGCCGGGCCACTATCCGTACACGGGCGGCGTGTTCCCGTATCGCCGCGCCGGCGAAGACCCGACGCGCATGTTCGCGGGCGAAGGCACGCCGGAACGCACGAACCGTCGCTTCCACTACCTGTCGCTCGGCGGTGGGGCGGCGCGCCTGTCGACCGCATTCGACTCGGTGACGCTGTACGGCGAAGATCCGGCCCCGCGCCCGGACATCTACGGCAAGATCGGCAACTCGGGCGTGTCCATCGCGACGCTCGACGACATGAAGAAGCTGTACTCCGGCTTCGATCTCTCGGCGCCGTCGACGTCGGTGTCGATGACGATCAACGGTCCGGCGCCGATCATCCTCGCCATGTTCATGAACACGGCAATCGACCAGAACGTCGAGAAGTACCTGAACGAGGATCCGACCCGCTGGGAAGCCGCGAACGCGCGCATCGCCGAGCTGTATCCGGACGGCAACCGTCCGCGCTACAACGGTGAGCTGCCGCAGGGTAACAACGGCCTTGGCCTCGGTCTCCTCGGTGTCTCGGGCGAGGAAGTGGTCGATGCGGAAACCTACGCGCGCATCAAGGCATACACGCTGGCCACGGTGCGCGGCACGGTGCAGGCCGACATCCTGAAGGAAGACCAGGCGCAGAACACCTGCATCTTCAGCACGGAATTCGCGCTGCGCATGATGGGCGACATCCAGCAATACTTCGTCGACCACAAGGTGCGCAATTTCTACTCGGTGTCGATCTCGGGTTACCACATCGCCGAGGCCGGCGCCAACCCGATCAGCCAGTTGGCCTTCACGCTGTCGAATGGCTTCACCATCGTCGAGTACTACCTCGCCCGCGGCATGAAGATCGACGACTTCGCGCCGAACCTGTCGTTCTTCTTCTCCAACGGCATGGACCCGGAATACACGGTGATCGGCCGGGTGGCCCGCCGCATCTGGGCCCGCGCCATGCGCGAGCGTTACGGCGCGAGCGCTCGCAGCCAGATGCTGAAGTACCACATCCAGACCTCCGGCCGTTCGCTGCACGCGCAGGAAATCCAGTTCAACGACATCCGCACCACGCTGCAGGCGCTGTATGCCCTGTTCGACAACTGCAACAGCCTGCACACGAACGCGTACGACGAGGCCATCACTACGCCCACGGAAGAGAGCGTCCGCCGCGCGGTGGCCATCCAGCTGATCATCAACCGCGAGTTGGGCCTCAACTTCAACGAGAACCCGTGGCAGGGCAGTTTCGTCGTGGACGAGCTCACCGACCTGGTGGAAGAAGCGGTGTACAAGGAGTTCGAGGCGATCAGCGAGCGCGGCGGCGTGCTCGGCGCAATGGACACGATGTACCAGCGCGGCAAGATCCAGGAAGAGTCGATGTACTACGAGCACAAGAAGCACGACGGCTCGCTTCCCCTCATCGGCGTGAACACGTTCCTGCCGAAGGATCACGGCGGCGAGATCGCCACGGAGATCGAACTCATCCGTTCCACGGAAGAGGAGAAGGGCCAGCAGATCGACAACGTGCGCCTCTTCGCCAAGGCCCGCAACGGCCTGGCGCCGGAGAGCCTGACGATCCTGCAGAAGACCGCCCGCGAACGCCGCAACGTGTTCGAGGAACTGATGGAAGCCGTGCAACACAACTCACTCGGCCAGATCAGCCACGCGTTGTATGACGTGGGCGGCGAGTACCGGCGGAATATGTAATCCGCTCGCAGGCCATTGCCAAGGCCAGTGGGGCCACGTACGTCGAAATCGCCGAATCGCGCCGCAAGCTCATGCTTGTCCACCCGGAACTGGCCTGGACGCATGCCGACGGCCAGCATCCGGGCTACACAACCGACGCGATGATGGCCTTACGGGTTTGTCGAGCGATGTTCGACTCGCTGACGCCACGCACGTGCCTCGTTACCTCCAGCGTCGTTCCCGAACTGGCGGCGCTTCCGTAACGCCGCTCGCGCGCAAGCGCGCTTCCCACAATCACCTCGGGATCGCTACGAACCCGCTGTGGGAAGCGCGCTTGCGCGCGAATCCTACGAGGCGAAGCGCATCACCGCTCAACGAACTCCACCCGGGCCAACCCCTGTACCTTCGCCTCGGCCAGCACGCGGGCGACGTCTTCATACGCGGCGCCATCGGCCGCTGCGATATCCAGCACCGGTGGCTCCTTGGCCGTGGCGGCGATCTTCAACTGATCGACAAGCATGGCATCGGTCACGATGCTGCCGTTCCAGAAGATCGAGCCATCGGTATCGATGGCAATTCGAACTGGAAAGGCCTCGATTTGAACTCAACTGCCGATCCGTAGTCCCATGGGGGCTTGGTTCTAGCGGGAGCGGTACGTTGAGCAGTCAGTCGTCGGGTTCGAAATGGGTCGCGGGTTTGCTCGTGGTGGCGATCGTCGCGGTGGTGGGTGTCTTCCTTTACAGGGAGAAGATGGCGGGCGAGAAGGTGGCGCCGCCGCCGTTCGCAGCGGCGACTTCCTCTGCACCCGCCCACGTCGGGACCGCGGCGAACGCAGCCTTGCCTATGCATCCCATCGGTCCGGCCAACGGTTCCACGGCTGCGCTGCCGGCGCTGGACGAGAGCGACGACGCCGTGCTCGCGGGCCTCATGGCACTCACCAGCGACGATGCGCTGAAGTCGCTGCTGAAGCCGCAGGCGATCGTCTCGCGCATGGTCTCGACCATCGATGCCCTGCCGAAGCCGACCATCGGCATGAATATCGTGCCGCTGCGCACGCCGACGGGGCGTTTCCAGGTGGAATCCGACGACGGCATGTTCGTGGAGTCGAAGAAGAACCTGGCGCGCTACGACACTTACATGTACGTGGCCGACCGCGTGAACCCCGCCGCGGCCGCGCGCTGGTACAAGCGCAATTACCCGCTCTTCCAGGAAGCCTACCGCGACCTCGGCACGGGCGGTTACTTCAACGACCGGCTGATCGAAGTCATCGACCACCTTCTCGCGTCACCGGAACCCAAGGGCACGTTGCAGCTGATTCCCGCGAAGGAAGGCTATGTGTATGCGGATCCGAACTACGAACAACTGTCGGTAGGGCAGAAATTCATGGTTCGCGTCGGCAAGGCCAACGAGGCGAAGTTGAAGGAGAAGCTGCGGGCGCTGCGCGAGGCCATTGTCGCCGACGCGCCTGTGGGAGCCGCTTCAGCGGCGAAGGAAGCTCGCGGTTAACTTGCCCGCTGCCGCGGGTTCGCCGGCGAAGCCGGCTCCCACAAGGTGCAATGACCCGGGAATCACAGCTTCTTCGAGGGATCGCGCACCGGCACGTTGATATTGCACAGGTCGATCTTTCCGGCAGGGCGCGTATAGAAGTCATCGTGACGATTGCGCTTCGCTTCGACCACTGCGGCGAAGGTCTTGCTGTCGGTGCGTAGCACCTGGATCGGCGTGCGTTCGGCTTCGGGCACGTCGGCCGCGAGGCGAACGCTCTTGATCGTCACCCGCTGCTCGGGCTTGTCGTAGAAGCCCATCGGTTCGCCGCCGCGCGGGTACGCCGACAGGATTTCCATGCCCTTGATGACCTTGCCGGCGACCGCGAGGTTGCGGTCGAGGTTGCGCGGGGCCTGGCCGATGATGGCGTACAGCGAGCTGCCGTTGCCGCTCTCCGCGCCGGTGTCGCGCGCGACGCCCACGGTGCCGTAGCAGTGCGCGATCCACGCTTCGCCCTTGCCGTCGCGCGCCACCGGGAAGCCATCGGAGAAACCCACCTCGGACGCGTAGACGTCGCCGTCGGGCAGCTTCGTGAACGGATAGGCCTTGCCGTCCTTGCGAGTGAACTCCGGCGCCAACGTTGCCTTCGCCGTGCCCAGACTCTTGGCCTTTTTTTTGTCGTCGCCGTCCGGGTCGCCCCATTGGGTAACAAAGTTGTCCTGCACGCGGATGATCTGTGTGCCGTCGAAATAGTGCTCGCGGATCATCGTGCGGATGTTGGCGGCGTGCAGCGGCGACCAGTCCTGCGCCAGTTCGATGACGACGCGGCCCTGCGGCAGGTCCATGTACACCAGGTTCTGCGGATCGGGCGTGCGCCATTCGGCGGGGGTGGCCTTCGCGAGCAGCTCCTTCGGCGTGGGCGTCTTCTTCGCCTCCTCGGCCATGGCGGGCAGGGCGATGGCGAGAGCGAGCGCGAGGCAGGTACGTGCGAGCATGGGATCCCCCGGGTGGATGCGTCTCCGGAAGTTATCAGAGAGCCTGGCAAGGGCGCCATCACCGTACCTTGGAGTTGGTGAGTTACAACACCGTCAGCGGTACCTCGCCCAGGAGCGCGTAGTTGTGCATGGGGCGGAGGGTTCCGTCGCTCGCCGTATAGACATCGGCGTCGCCGGCCGCGTCGCGGATATTGCTGCGAGGGCCACCATGGCGGCCGGCGACGGAAGCGGGTTCCGCCGGATCGCCCCAGCCCAGGGTGAGCTTCGTCACCGAAGCAGGGAGGTCGGTCTTCAAGGTCAGGCGCAGTACGTCCCTGGCGACGACGGTGACGTCGGCAATCAGGTCGTCATGGGAACCGGCGGCCGGCACGATGGCGTTGGCCGAGTCGCGCAGGTCCAGGCCGTAGTTGCGCGTTGGCGCCACCCAGGTCGTATCCAGCGTGAGGGATCCGGAAGGCACGTTGAACAAGACATAGACGGTGCGGGGGCCGCGGACCACGGCGGAGATCATGTCCAGCGCCGGATTGCGCATCGGCACGCCGGCCTGCCGATCCTGGATCAGCTGGTAGATCGCGCGCGCGAAATAGCGCCCCTGCCAGCGGTGGCTTTCGTTGGTGAGGTGGAGCATCGGCTGGCCTTGCGCCGATTCGTCCGCGTAGTCGAACAGGTACTGCGGATTCACCATCCGCATCGTCGCGCTCGCGAGGCAGGCATCGCGTTGCGCGAGCGCGATGAAGGGATTGCAGAAGGCCACGCTGCCGATGCCGTAGCTGTTATGGCTGCACACCTGCGCTACCAGCCATAGCGGGCGCCACGCCTGTTCCGGTATCAACACCTGGCAAAGCTTCAGCCAGTGGGCGCGTTCCAGTTTGGCCAGCTTCGATGCATAGGTGCTGCGCGTCTCGGTGAGGCCTGTGGAATCGGCCTCGCCTTGCTGCCACGTGGTGGCCAGCCAGCTGAAGGTGGCGGCGTTCGTGGCGGCCTCCGCGCGCATCAGTGCGATCATGTTCTGCAGCCTGGTCTGGCTGTTCTTCCAACCTGGGTAGCCTCCGAGGTTGCCGTCGTCGAGGAAGCTGCTGAAATAGCCGATCGGTCGCCCACCCTCGCCGCTGGTGAACGCGCTGAACTGGCTGAACTGCGCGGCGAAGGGAACGCCGGTGAGTGCGGCCGTGTATTCCACGAGCCCGTCGGCGCAGGCGTTGGTGCCCACTTCGCCTCCGGTTCCATGACCGGCGTCGTACTCGACCAGGGGAATCAGGCCGGTCATCGCGGCGGGATCGGTGCCCGGCCTGACCCCACCGTTGAAGGTGACGTTCGCGTAGATCTCCTGCAGGGTAAGCGCGGGGCGCCCTCCGGTGCCTACGGCGTTGGATTGACCGTGGAACATGATCAGTTCACGCCGCGCGCGCGTAATCGCGCCGGTAGATGTATCGGCAACCTGCACCGTGCCGCCCAGGTGCCAGGCGCCTGCCACGCCGATGGTGCCGACGCCGCCGAGGGCGGCGAGGCTCTTTCGAAGGAAATCACGCCGTGGCCGTATAGGATCGTCGTCTCTCATCGTGACGCCTCATGCTGGGAGGAGGTGGCGTTGCGATCCGATGGTAGGCGCGGGAATGTGATGGCCGCACGACGGGGTTCAGAGTCATCGATTCGACGATTCAAGGATAGCCTTCGGTTCCAGATAGGCCTCCAGTCCGAACTGTCCGTACTCGCGCCCGATGCCGGATTGCTTGAATCCACCGAACGGAGCCTTCGGTTCGTGCGCCAGGGTGTTCACCAGCACGCGGCCGGCATCGATGCGCGCGGCGACGCGGCGGGCTCGTTCCTGGTCGGCCGAGAACACGTAGGCCTGCAAGCCATAGCTCGTGTCGTTGGCGATGGCGACGGCCTCGTCTTCGTCGTCGTACGCGATGATCGAAAGCACGGGTCCGAAGATTTCCTCACGGGCGATCGTCATGTCGTTGCGCACGTCGGTGAAGAGCGTGGGGCGGATCAGCCAGCCGCGCGTATAGCCATCAGGCCGTCCTTCGCCGCCGGCCAGCAGGCGTGCGCCTTCGTCGATGCCCTTGCGGATATAACCCTGCACGCGATGCCACTGTTTCGCGCTGACCATGGGGCCGACTTCCGTCGCCGCGTTGCCGGGATCGCCGGACACCGTCGCCTCGACGGCGGCCTTCGCCATGGCTTCGAATTCGGCCTGGCGCGAGCGCGGCACGAGGATGCGCGTGCCGGCGATACAGGCCTGTCCGCTGTTCATGAAGCCCGCTCCGATAACTAATGGAACGGTCGTCGCGAAGTCGGCGTCGTCGAGCACGATGCTCGGCGACTTGCCGCCCAGTTCCAGGGTCACGCGCTTCAGGGAATCGGCGCCGGCGCGAACGATGCCCTTCCCGACAGCGGTCGAGCCGGTGAACGAGATCTTCGCGATGTCCGGACTGGCGACCATTTCCGCGCCCACGACGTCGCCGCGTCCGGTCACGATATTGAACACGCCGGCAGGCGCACCCGCTTCGTGCAGCGCCTCGGTCACGATCCTGGTCTGCAGCGCGCTCATTTCGCTCGGCTTGACGACCGCGGTACAACCGGCGGCGATGGCCGCCGCGAGCTTGCCGCAGATGAAGCCGGCGTTGCTGTTCCAGGGCGTGATGAGGCCGGCGACACCCGCCGGCTGCATGACGACGGTGGCCGTGCCCATGCGCCGCTCGAAGTCGAACGTGCGCAGCGTCTCGATGGCGTCCGTGAACACGGTGGCGGCATGGCGGGCCATCCAGCGCCCCCGCGACACCGGCGCGCCGTATTCCTCGCGGATCGCTGCGAACAGGTCGTCCTCGCGTGCCAGCACCGCGTCGTGCATGCGCCGGAGCAGGGCGATCCGTTCCTCGACGCTGCTGTGCCTGAAGGTGTCGAAGGCGCGCTTGGCGGCCGCGATGGCGTGACGCGCGTCCTCGGCGTCGGCAAGTCGCACCGTGCCTATGACCTCTTCCGTTGCCGGGTTGAAAAGCTCGAAGCGCTCGGTGCCGTGAGGTGTGACGAAGGCGCCGTCGATATAGATGTGTTCGATGTCGTACATGACCTGTCCTCTGCAAGCGCGCCTGGGCGCCGGAATGAGTGCGGAGCGAGGGGGCAGCCGCGACCGCGTCTGCTTCCTCCGTGCCATCCAGGATGTGGTCCACTCATTAATCTGATAAGAAGGACAAACCAGAATGACTTGTTAAGCAGGAGCGGATAATGCGATCCGGACTTACCGAACTCGAAGCCGTGCTGGCCGTGGCCCGGGACGGCAGCTTCCGTGCCGCGGCGGCGTCCCTGGAGATGTCCACGTCGGCGCTCAGCCAGGCGGTGGCCTCACTGGAGGCGCGCATCGGCACACGCCTGTTCCACCGAACCACCCGCAGCGTGCGCCTCACCGCCGCGGGCGAGCGTTTCGTGGGAGAGATCGGTCCCGCCGTGGCCGACATCCACGGGGCGCTGGAAAGGGCGAGCGAGGAGGGCGGAGCGCCTTCAGGCTCCCTGCGCATCAACACCTCGGCCGGGGCGGCGCAACTCGCGATGGGGCCCTACCTGATCCCGTTCCTGCGGACCCACCCCGCCGTGCACCTGGATCTTGTGACGGACGATCGCCTCATCGACATCGTGCGCGACGGGTTCGACGCCGGCATTCGCACCGCCGGCACGGTGCCCGGCGACATGGTGGCGGTGCCCTTCGGGCCGCCGATCCGTTTCGCCGTGGTGGGCTCGCCGGGCTATTTCGCGCAGCACGGCAGGCCGCAGACGCCGGCGGACCTCGTGCGCCATACATGCATACGCGCGCGCATGTCGGCCGGTCATATCTACCGGTGGGAATTCGAACGGCGCGGGGAAACGTTGAGCGTCGAAACAGGCGGCACGCTCACGTTGGGCGAGCCGCGCCTGATGCTCGAGGCTGCCCTGGCCGGGCTTGGCCTCAGCTACCTCGCCGAGTTCCATGTGGCCGAGGCGTTGGCGGCGGGCCGGCTGGAGCGCGTGCTCGAGGACTGGACCCCGCCGTTCGACCGCCTGTGCCTTTACTACCCAGGACGGCGGCATGTGCCGGCGCCGCTTCGGGCCCTGGTGGAGTTGATCAGGCAGGTGGGCTGAGCGCATGGGCCAAGGGTCATGGCAAACCTTTGCGGTTCGGCAGGCATCCTTTCCGCAAGTTTCCACGTACCGGATCACCCATGCGTTCTCACTTCGTGCTTGCCATGCTCCTGGGCCTTGCCGCCGCCCCCGCGTTCGCGGAGGTCAAGATCGATGGCCATATCGACCCCGCGGAATGGGCCGGCGCGAAACATATCGTCGACTTCCGCCAGACCCAGCCGTTGACGGGCAAGCCCGGTAGCCAGCCGACGGAGGCCTGGATCCTCTCCACGCCGAAGGGCCTCGCCGTGGCCATCCGTGCCACCCAGCCGGAAGGCGCGGTCGTTCGTTCGCGCCAGCAGACGCGCCGCGACGAGAACGCGCTGGTGGATCGCGTCAACGTCATGGTCGATTTCAACGGCGACGGCCGCGTCGGCTACGACTTCGAGGTGAAGTCGCAGGGCGGCATCGCCGACGAAGTGATCACCAACGAATCCGACTTCAGCTACGACTGGGACGGCCGCTGGGACCATGCCGTCAGCGAAGACGCCAATGGTTATTCCGTGGAAGTGCTGATCCCGTGGTACATCGCACCGATGCGCAAGGCCGGCGGCGGGGAGCGCACCATCGGCCTGTACATCGACCGCGTGATCGGCAGCACTGGCGAGCGCATGGGCTGGCCCACGATCACCTTCGACCAGGGACGCTTCCTTTCGAGCTTCCAGCACGTGCAGCTGCCCGCATACTCGCAGTCGTTGTTCGCCGTGACGCCGTACGTGGTCGGCAAGGTGGACCGCGCACACGGCGGCACGTCGTTCGAACAGGGCGCCGACATCCTCTGGAAGCCAAACGGCCAGACACAACTCACCGCCACCATCAATCCGGATTTCGGGCAGGTGGAGAGCGACGACCTGGTGGTGAACTTCTCGCCCGAGGAAACTTTCTTCACCGACAAGCGCCCCTTCTTCACCGAGAACCAGGGCATCTTCGATTTCAGCCTGCTCGACGATTATTCGCAGCTTGTCTACACGCGGCGTGTGGGTGGCGCTTCCGACGATGGCCACGGCGCCGCCGACATCTCGGCCGCGGTGAAGGTCAACGGCAGCGTGGGCTCCACCAACTACGGCATCCTCACGGCGCAGGAGAAGGGCAACGCGGGGCGAAGCTTCGGTGCCCTTCGGCTGAGCCAGAACATGGGCACGCAGACGTTCGGCATGCTGGCCACGCACGTCGGCCATCCCTACCTCGACCGCGACGCGAATGTGCTGGGTTTCGATCACCGCTGGCAGCCCAACGCCGATTTCTCCATCACCAGCAATGTGGTGGGCAGCAAGATCGACCAGCCCAACGCCGACACGTCCGGCCTCGGCGCGACCAGCATCGCGTATTGGCAGATGAACGATACGTGGGCGCAGCAGTGGCTGGGCATGTACTTCGGACAGCGGCTCGACATCGACGACTTCGGCTACCTGCCGCGCAACAACATGGAGTACCTGCACTGGGAAGTGCGCCGGCGTGTCACCGGGCTGCCCGAGGATTCCGCGTATGCGTCCCATTTGTGGAAGTACCGTATCTCGGGCGCGGACAATACGCGCGGCCTCGCCATCAGCCGCCGCCTGCGCATCGAGCGCGACAGCCGCCGCCGCGATGGCGGCGAGGAAGAGTGGCGCCTGGATACGTTCAGTTCCGCCTACGACGACCTGCTCACCCGAGGCGGCTACGCCCTGCATACGCCGCCCACGGCGAAGCTGCAGTACGAACGCACACGTCCCCGCGTAGGTCGCTGGGCCTGGGAAGCCGAAGGCTTCGTCATGGGCAACCAGCTCACGGGTTACCATCGGCTCAGCTACTACTTCAAGTTCACGCCGACGTACTTCGTCACGGACGCCTTCAGCGTGTTCCTCGGCGGCAGCTACGAGTGGGATCCGAACTGGCTGATCTGGCAGGGCCGGGACAACCTGCTGGGCTCGTATGACGGCCGCACCATCGGCATCGACAGCGGCCTGAACTGGAACCTCAGCAACCGGCAGGAACTGCGCGTGAAGCTACAGACGCTGGCCGTGGGCGCGAAGCTGCGCGACACACTGGAAGTCACGCCCAGCGGCGGCACGGTCCACAGCAACGAGCCGGTGGACGACCTGGGCGTGGCCAACCTCGGCTTCCAGATCCGCTATCGCTACGAGATCGCGCCGTTGTCCGACCTCTACATCGTGTACAACCGCGGCGGTTACAGGGACGACACCGAGGACGACGTGGGATCGCAGTTCCGCCAGGGCTTCAGCCTGAAGGATGTGAACGAGGGCCTGGTGAAGGTGGCGTACCGCCTGGAATTCTGATGCGCGTTGCCTCGGATGCGAAGTAGAGGCGGGCTTCACATGGCGTATGGCATTCCTCGGCCACGGACGGCCTGCTGCGGAGAGCCTTGTGCCACATCTCGAAAACCCTGTGCCGGGCCGCCACATCGGCGACCATGGCGTCATCGGGAACCAGGACACCATCGCACTGGTCGCGAGCGATGGCACCATCGACTTCATGTGCTGGCCGCACCTCGACAGCCCCTCGGTATTCGCGGCCCTTCTCGATCCGGAAAAGGGTGGTGAGTTCACGGTCGAGCCCCTGCTCGACGACGCTAAGCGCATGCAGCTCTACGTTCCCGAGACGAACGTGCTGGTCACGCGCTGGATGGCGGAAGAGGGCAGTGTCGAGCTGACGGACTTCATGCCGCATCCGGAGTCAGGGACGCGCCTTCCCCGCAGTCTCGTGCGGAGGATCCGGGCCTCGCGCGGCAAGGTGAAGGTCCGTGCGCGTTGCCGCCCGCGACTTGACTACGCCACGTGCGTGCCCACGGCCGAGGAGTATGGAGACACCGTGGTGTTTCACGACGGCAAGCATGCGTTGCGCCTCGGTGCGTCCGTTCCCCTGCTGTGCGGCAAGGGCGAGGCGCATGCCGAGTTCGAGCTCGATATGGGCGACGAAGCGTGGCTCGTGCTATGCGACGAGGAATGCGATCCCCTGGACGCGACGGAGTGCGCCGCCGCACTCGAAGCCACTGCCGACGTCTGGCGGCGCTGGGCGCGCCGTTCCAACTACCGCGGCCGATGGCGGGAAATGGTGGACCGGTCCGCCCTGGTGTTGAAGCTGCTGGTGTCGCACACGTACGGTTCGATCGCCGCGGCGGGTACGTTCGGACTGCCCGAGGCGACCGGCGCCTCGCGCAATTGGGACTATCGCGCGAGCTGGATGCGGGATGCGTCCTTCACCGTATATGCCTTCATGCGGCTGGGCTATGTGGATGAGGCGGAACACTTCCGGCAGTGGTCCGAAGCCCGTTTCGTGGAGCTGGAGGATGACGCCGCCTTGCACGTCATGTACTCGTTGGACGGCAGCGAGGCCCTCCCCGAATCGACACTGGACCACCTGGCGGGTTACGCGGGTTCGCGGCCGGTGCGCATCGGCAATGCCGCGCGTTCGCAGACCCAACTCGACATCTACGGCGAGCTTCTCGACAGCATCTATCTTTCCAACAAGTACGGAAGCGCCATCAGCCGCGAGGGCTGGGCGCACGTGCAGCGCCTGGTCGATTATGTGTGCGCACACTGGGGCGATGCCGACGAAGGGATCTGGGAGGTACGCGATACGCCGCGGCATTTCCTCCATTCCCGCCTGATGTGCTGGGTGGCACTCGACCGCGCCGTGCGTCTCGCGCGCAAGCGCTCGTTGCCGGGCACGGTCGTGGAGTGGGCGACCGAACGCGACCGCATCTCGGAAGATATCTGGAACAACTTCCGTCATCCCGAGCACGGCTACTTCGTGCAGACGAAGGGTGGCCACGACCTCGATGCCGCCGCATTGATGATGCCGCTCGTCCGTTTCGTCTCCGCCACCGACCCGGTCTGGCTGAAGACGCTGGACGCGATCGGCGAGCACCTCACGGACGACGGCATGGTGTTCCGCTACCGCAATGCGGACGGGCTGGAGGGCGGGGAGGGCGCGTTCACCACGTGCACGTTCTGGTACGTCGAATGCCTGGCGCGCGCCGGCCGGCTAGACGAGGCGCGTGAGGTGATGGCACGCGGCGTGCGCTACGCGAACCACGTGGGCCTCTTTGCCGAGGAACTCAGCCGGCGCGCGGAACCCCTGGGCAACTTTCCCCAGGCGCTCACCCACCTGGCCTTCATCAGCGCGGCGTACTACCTCGACCGCCGCCTCGCGAGCCCGCAAGGGGAAACCTGGCAGCCCTAACGAACCGGTTAAATCTCGTTCTCGTCCGGATCGACGAATTCGATAGCCGCTTCGCGCGTACCGGCCGTTTCTTCCGCGATCTCGCGCACCCTCTCGCCGATCTTTTCGTTCGGCACCTCCACCTCCAGGGTGTAGGTTTTCGAACTCATGTCGTCGGACAGGTTCTGCGAGCTGGAGTCGTCGCGGAAATCGTTCATGAAGTCGTCGATCTCCTCGACCCGCTCGATTCGGTCGAGACCGTGGATGGCGCTCATCACGTCTTCGAACACGTCGCGGTCGCCGGTGATGCGAAGCTGGATGCGTGGCATGGAATCCTCCTTTGCGGATGGGGCGATGCTGGCGCGAGCCATGTATGCCGAAAGTGTACGTCGCCGCTACCATGAACCTTTTCCGCGGCCATGACCATGCCCAAGACCTACGACCAGGCCTATTTCGACAAGTGGTATCGCAGTGCCGGCCATGCCGTGCGTTCGCCGGCCGAGCTTCGGCGCAAGGTGGCGATGGTGCTGGGGCAGGCCGAGTTCTACCTCGGCAGGCCCGTGCGCAATGTGCTCGACGTGGGCTGCGGTGAGGCGCCCTGGCGGGCGGAACTGAAACGGCTGCGGCCCGGCATCGAGTATCGCGGCCTGGAGGCCAGCGAATACGCCGTGGCGCGCTATGGGCGCTCGCGCAATATCGGCTACGCAAGGTTTGGCCAGTTGGCCGAACTGCGGTTCGATACACGCTTCGACCTGATCGTTTGTACCGACGTGCTGCACTACCTGAAGCCCGCCGAGATCCGCGCCGGCCTCATCGGCATCGGGGAGATGGCCGAGGGGCTGGCCTTCCTGGAGGTGTACACGCGCGAGGACGATCCCGGCGGCGACCGCGAAGGGTTCTTCGGCCGGCCGGCGCGCTGGTATCGCGAGGCCTTCGCCCGGGAAGGGCTGCTTCCCGTGGGCTCGCAATGCTACGCCAGCCCCCGGCTCGCCCGGCACGTGGCGGCGTTGGAACGCCTTTAGGTTAGGACCCCGCCGATGCGGTGAACCACGCGATGGTCGCCAGGGCGTTGTTGGCGGCGTGGGCGACGAAGGACGGCCAGATCGAACCGCTGCGCACGCGCAGCCAGGCGCAGAAGAGGCCCACCAGTACGAGATTCGGCACCGCGTACCAGAGCCATGCCAGGTCGGGCAGGTGCACCGTGCCGAAGATGAGGGCGGAAAGGGCGATCGCCCAGCCGTCGCCCAGGCGCGTGCGCAACACGGAGAGCAGCGCGCCCCGGAACAGCAGTTCCTCCACAGCGGGCCCCACCAGCACCACGACGGGCAGGAGTGCCACGCGCATGCCGATGTGCGCCTTGTCGGCGATCTCGCTCACGGCCTGGCTGACGTCATGGTCGCCGGCGAGCACCTGGGTGAGCAGACCTCCGAGCACCGGTGCGGCCAAGCCCAGTGCGGTTCCCATCGCGACGAAGCGGCCAATCGGTGGCGTGAAACCGAGCCCCGACGGGCCCGGGTCCATGGCCCGTTCCGGGCCCCAGCGCCGTATGACGAGCCACGAGGTCAGCAGGGCGGCGCAGAGGACGGTGAGGATCACCACGACGATGAGCCGGTCGGGCGCGGCAGGCACCTGATCCGGAAAATAGCGGGCGATCTGCATGGACGTGCCACCGAACAACGCCCCGAACACGAACTGCATGGCGAAATAGGCCGCGATACAGAGGACGGTTTCGACGATGCCCGGAGGATTCGCGGGTGCCTGGATGGTGGACGAGGGGGATTCGGGAAGGTAATCGTGAGCCATGGAGCACCCTAGCCGACGGAGGTCGGGCGCCGCAACGAGGCTTGCGGCACAGGCGGTAACCTCGGTTCTGTATAGTTGTCCGTCCCTGAAGGAGGAAACCTGGCGCCTCGACGCGCCGTCCCATGTTCGCATTCGACTGGCTAGCCGACCCTTCGGCCTGGGCGGGACTTCTCACGTTGATCGTGCTGGAGATCGTGCTCGGCATCGACAACCTCGTCTTCGTCGCGATCCTCGCCGACAAGCTCCACGCCCGCCAGCGCGACCACGCGCGGCTGATGGGCCTCGGTCTCGCGCTGGTCATGCGCCTGTGCCTGCTCGCCGCCATGTCCTGGCTGGTGACCCTCACGCAGCCGCTGTTCGAGTGGCGCGGCTTCGGCCTGTCCTGGCGCGACATCATCCTGATCGTCGGTGGCGCCTTCCTCCTGTTCAAGGCCACGCTCGAACTGCACGAGCGGCTGGAGGCATCCGAGCACGACGAAGGTGGCGGCCGGCGTCGCGCCAGCTTCTGGCTGGTGGTGGCCCAGATCGTCATCCTCGACGCGGTGTTCTCGCTCGATTCCGTGATCACCGCCGTGGGCATGGTCGACCACCTGTCCATCATGATGATCGGCGTGGTGGTGGCGATGGCGCTGATGATCACGGCGAGCAAGCCGCTCACCGTCTTCGTCAACGCGCGGCCGACGGTCATCATCCTCTGCCTGTCGTTCCTGCTGATGATCGGTTTCAGCCTCATCGCGGAAGGCTTCGGCTTCCATATCCCGAAGGGTTACCTGTACGCCGCCATCGGCTTCTCGATCATGATCGAGGCGTTCAACCAGACGATGCGGCGGAATCGCCGCCGTTCGCTGCTGGTGGGCGGGCGGATCATGCGCGACCGCACTGCGCGGGCTGTGCTGCGCCTGCTCGGCGGCGCCCCGGACGATCAGGCCGATGGCGGAAAGGGCGAGCCCGTGCCGGAAACCTCCGAGGCCTCGGTGTTCGGCAAGGACGAACTGGAAATGGTGCAGGGGGTGCTCGACCTCTCGCAGCGTCCGGTCCGTTCCATCATGACGCCGCGCACCGAGATCGTCTGGATCGACCCCGGCGAGGAGTCGTCCGTGCTGCTGAACGAGGCACGCGAATCGCCCCATCACTGGATGCTCGTGGCGCATGGTGACCTCGACGAACTGGTCGGCGTCGTTTCGTCGCGCGACCTCCTGGCCAGCCTGAGCGAGCACGGGCGGCTGGACACCGACGCCTTCGTGCGCAAGCCGATCACGGTGCTCGAATCGCTGAGCGTGCTCCGTTTGATCGACGAATTCCGTCGCGCTCCTTTGCAGGTGGCGCTCGTGGTGGACGAGTACGGCAGTATCCTCGGCCTGGTGACACCGGCCGACGTGCTGGAGGTGATCGCCGGCGAATTTCCCAGCGAGACGAGCGAAGGCGACCCGTCGGCGGTCAGCGAGCCGGACGGCGCGTGGCTCCTAGACGCCAGCCTCGACGCCCGCCGTGTCGAACACCTGCTCGGCCATCGTTTGCCGGGTGCGGCGGAAGGCAGCTTTTCCACGCTGGCGGGCTTCGTCCTCCAGCAACTGGGCCGCCTGCCAAGCCCCGGCGACCGCTTCGAAACGGACAACCTGGAGTTCGAGGTCACGGCGATGGACGGCGCGCGCATCCAGCGCGTGCGCGTGCTGGCGGTCGCCCGAGACGACGATTGATCGTGTGGGAGCCGCTATAGCGGCGAGAAGCCAACGAAGCGGTGTAGCCGTGCGGCGGGTTCCCTCGCCGCTATAGCGGCTCCTACCGGTTCCAGTCCCTACGCACCGGCCGCGTCTTCGGCAGGCGTGGCGTTGTTTTCCATGATGGCCATGCCGATGCCGCCGGCGGCCATCAGCATCAGCGCGGCCCAGGCGATCATGGAGACGATGTAGCCGGGGCCGCGACGGGTGGCGTCGCGCAGGTAGGCCGCGGCGTACCACACGCGGCCCGCAAGCCAGACCAGGCCTGCGATGCCGGCCCACAGCGGGTCGACGTACTGCGAGGCCAGCCACAGGGCCGGGATGAACATCACGGCGTTCTCGAGCGTGTTCATCTGCACGCGCCAGGCCCGTTCGAAAGCCGGGTCGCCGGAAATGGACGGGGCCTTGATGCCATAACGTTCACGCGCGCGGCCTACCATCCAGACGGTGGCGAACATCAAGAGCAAGGTAAGCAGGGTGACGACGGCGGGGAGCTGGCTGGTCATGGGCGATCCGGGGGACGACTTCGATCGCGAAGTCTACCGGCAACCGTCCATGCGATCATGCCTACCGCGTCTCGCCTGAGACGTTTCCAACGGGAGGACACCCCAATGCTTTGGCAAAAAGGCCGCAGAAGCGACAACGTGCAGGACGCTGGCGAAGGCCGTGGTGGCGGCCCCTCGTTCGGTGGCCGGGGGCTGGGCCTGGGCGGCATCGTCATCCTGGCCATCCTGGGCCTGGTGTTCTTCAAGGACCCCACGGCACTCCTGGGCCAGGGCGATCCGGGCGCCGCGCAGGCGCCGCAGACCCAGCAGGCACCGCACCAGGCGGCGGCGAACGATCCGCAGGTGGATTTCGTCCGCGCCATCCTGGGGGAAACCGAGGATACCTGGGGCGAGATCTTCGCCGCCAACGGCCAGCAGTATGAGCAACCGAAGCTGGTGCTCTTCCGCAACGGCGTGCGCACGGCCTGCGGGTCGGCATCCTCGGCAGTCGGTCCGTTCTATTGCCCGGGCGACCACAAGGTGTACCTCGACCTCGGCTTCTTCCAGGAGATGCAAACGCGGTTCCACGAGGCCGGCGATTTCGCCCGCACCTATGTGATAGCCCATGAGGTCGGCCACCACGTGCAGAACCTGGTGGGCGTGTTCGACAAGGTGAGCGATGCGCGCCGGCGTGGTGCGAGCCTGGAGGGCGCGACCGGTCTCTCGGTACGGCAGGAACTGCAGGCCGATTGCTTCGCGGGCGTCTGGGCGAACCACTCGCAGCAACGCCAGCACTGGTTGCAGGAAGGCGACATCGAATCGGCGATCAACGCCGCCACCGCCATCGGCGACGATGCGCTGCAGGAGCAGGCCCAGGGCAGGGTGGTACCGGATTCCTTCACCCACGGTACCTCCGCGCAGCGCGTGCGCTGGTTCCGCACGGGGCTGGACAGCGGCGATATCGGCAAGTGCAACACGTTCTCGGGCGCGATCTGATCCATGACTCACCCTTGCCTGCGCTGCGGCGCATGCTGCGCGACGTATCGCGTTGCCTTCCATTGGCTGGAACTGGACACGGCCGGCGGCGTCACGCCGGCCGCCCTCACGGAGCACCTCGATCCGCATCGTGTGGCGATGCATGGCACGAACGCGTATGCGCCGCGTTGCAAGTCACTGGTGGGCGAGGTGGGTGTGGCCGCGCATTGCGGCGTCTACGCCGTGCGGCCCTCGCCGTGCCACGACCTGAAGCCCGCATGGGAAGACGGCACGCCGAGCCCGCAATGCGACAAGGCGCGGCTGAAGCACGGCATGCAACCGCTGACCCCGGCGGATTTCCTGTAGGAGCCCGACGTTCTGTGTGGGAGCCGCTTCAGCGGCGATGGGTGCTCGCGGCAACCGTGCCCGCTGCCGCGGGATCGCCGGCATAGCCGGCTCCCACAGCCTGGCTCCCACAGATGCTAGTAATCCCGCTTCTTCCGCGGCGGCTTGCCGCCGCCCGGGCGGGCGCCCGACGACGGACGGAAATTGCCGCGCGGACGCGGCGGTGCGCCACTCTGCGGCTGCTCCGTGCCATCCCACTCGCTGATCTTCAGCTGCTGCTGCGCGACCCACACCTTCTTCAGGTGCGTGAACGTTTCCGCGGGCATGCCGTCGGGCAGGTCGATCAGGCTGTAGTCGTCACGGATGCTCACACGGCCGATGAACTTGGCCTCGACGCCACCCTCGTTCGCGATGGCACCCACGATGTTGCCCGGCTTCACGCCGTGCTCGTGGCCGACCTCGATGCGATAGGTGCGCTTGCCGTTCTCGGTGACGTGCGGACGAGGCTGGCGCATGCCTTCGCGCACCGGACGGCGGTCGCTGAAGTCGCCACCGTCGCGCGCCGGACGGTCGAAGTCGCGCTGCGGCCGTTCGCGATCGTTGTCTCGCGGCGGACGCTCGCTGTACTCGCGCTTCGCCGGCGGCTCCAGCAGCAGCGGCTGTTCGCCCTGGGCGATGCGCGCGAGCGCGGCGGCGATCTCGATCGCCGGCACGTCGTGTTCCTGCTCGTACTTCTCCACCAGCTGCTGGAACAGGCCCAGGTCGCCCGTGGCCAGCGTATCGGTAATGCGCTGGTTGAACTTGTTCACGCGGGTGTCGTTCACCGCTTCGATCGTGGGCAACTGCATCTGCTCGATCGGCTGCCGCGTGGCGCGCTCGATCTGGCGGAGCAGGTTGCGCTCGCGCGGGGTGACGAACAGGATCGCCTCGCCGCTGCGGCCCGCGCGGCCGGTGCGGCCGATGCGATGCACGTACGACTCGGTGTCGTGCGGGATGTCGTAGTTGAGCACGTGGCTGATGCGCTCTACGTCGAGGCCGCGCGCGGCCACGTCGGTGGCGATCAGGATGTCGAGCTTGCCGGTCTTGAGCTGGTCGATCACGCGCTCGCGCTGGGCCTGGGCGATGTCGCCGTTGATGGCCGCGGCGGCGAAACCGCGCGCCTGCAGCTTGCTGGCGAGTTCCTCGGTGGCCGACTTGGTGCGCGCGAAGACGATCATGGCGTCGAAGCTCTCGGCTTCGAGGATGCGCGTGAGCGCGTCCAGCTTGTGCACGCCGCTCACCCACCAGTACCGCTGGCGAATGTTCGCCGCGGTGGTGGTCTTGTTCTTGATGGTGACTTCGGACGGGTTCTTCAGGTACGTCTGCGCGATGCGGCGGATCGGCGCCGGCATGGTCGCGGAGAAGAGCGCCACCTGGCGGCCCTCGGGCGTGGCCTGGAGCAGCTTCTCGACGTCGTCGATGAAGCCCATGCGCAGCATCTCGTCGGCCTCGTCGAGCACCATGAAGCGCAGGCCGGAAAGATCCAGCGTGCCCTTGTCGAGGTGGTCGATGACGCGGCCCGGCGTGCCCACGATGACCTGCGCGCCGCGCTTCAAACCTTGCAGCTGCGGGCCGTAGCTCTGGCCGCCGTAGATCGGCAGCACCTGGAAGCCGGGAAGGTAGCTGGCGTACTTCTGGAAGGCCTCGGCCACCTGGATGGCCAGCTCGCGCGTAGGCGCGAGCACCAGTGCCTGGGGCTTGTTGCCGGCCTTCAGGTCGATGCGCGAGAGGATGGGCAGGGCGAAGGCCGCGGTCTTGCCGGTGCCTGTCTGCGCCTGGCCGATCACGTCGCGGCCTTCGAGCAGGGCCGGGATGGTGGCGGCCTGGATGGGGGAGGGGGTCTCGTAGCCCACCTCGGTCAGCGCGCGCACGACGTTGGCGTCGAGGGCAAGCGCGCTGAAACCGGGCAGGGCCGGAGCGTTGTTGGTATCGGGGGATGACATGGCGACCTCAGGGAGGGGCGCGGCGGCACGATCGGCGCCGGGCAGTACACCTATTGTAGCAGCGATGCGTGCGTTTCGCCGTGGGTCGTGGCCGCGTGCGGCGTCGGCGCTACACCTTTCGGTCAGCTTCGCGTAAGGAATGAGTCCCATGTCGGCTATCGAGACGGTATCGGAAGGAACTGGGGCTGGCCCTGGCGATGCCCGATACCAGCCCGCGCGACACCGGGCTTCCCGGCGCCACGGGCGACTGGGAATTCGGCGAGGGCGCGGGGTTCTACCTAGGCCATCAGCTTTCCGATCAATTCGCGAACCCAGCGCTGCCCGGCGTGGCCGTGACAACGCTCGTGCCAGATCAAGCCGACATCGAACCGCTCGCTCAGCCAGGGCAGATCGATGATCGTCAGCTTTTCCGATTCGGCACTAAGCAGCCGCCTGGGCACGAGTGCGACAAGATCGCTGCTGGAAACAATTTCGGGAATGAACAAGAACGAGCCCGCTGACATGACGACATTGCGCCGATAACCGAGAACCTCCAAGGCGTCGTCAACTGGTGTCTCGAAATGGCCGCCTCGGCGTGAGACGACGATATGTTCCAGCCTGACATATTCCTCGATCGTCAGACCAGGCTTCAGATCCGGGTGGCTTTGCCTGCCGATGAGGACATATGTTTCCTCGTAAAGGTGGCATGCACGTAGATGCGGCATCGCGGGATCGGGTGTAGCGATCACCAAATCGATATCGCCGTTCGCCAACTGCTGTTCCATGAGGGCGGGGGACAGGTGCCAAACCGCCACGCGCACGCCTGGCGCTATCCGCCGGAGCGCCAAGACGAGCGGCATCACAACGGCTGCCTGGACATAATCCGAGCAAGCGATCGACACAGCGAGTTGCGCCGTTTCGGGATCGAAGTCCCTGTGGGATTGCAGTGTCGAGCGCACCCGATCCAACGCCTCGCGCAATTGTGGGGCGAGTTCTGTTGCCTTGGCGGTGGGGGTCATTCCGCGCTGGGCGGGAAGAAGCAAGGGATCGTCGAACAAGTCCCGCAGCCGCGCGAGTTGCGCACTGACTGCCGGCTGGCTGAGATGCAGCTTCGCCGCCGCCTTGGTGACGTTTCGTTCGGCCAGCAGCACTTCGAGCGTTGCCAGAAGGTTGAGGTCGATGCGGCTGGTATCCACCACCCTTATTCCCGAACAAAAAACAATCGATTTCAAATATGGCTGAAGAGCCTCCATCCTGCAAGCATCCAGACCAGAGAAGCTTGCTGATGAAGAATATTCTTATCGTATCTGCGCACCCCGAACCAACCTCGCTCACCCGGCAGTTGGTCGATGTGACTGTCGAGACGCTTGGCGCCGCCGGACACAAGATCGTGCAATCCGAACTTTACGGCATGAAGTGGAAAGCAGTGTTCGACGCCGACGACTTTCCCGTCCGCACCAATCCCGAGCGGCTGTCGTTCATCATGGAATCGGGCCATGCCTATGCGACCGGCAACCAGACGCCGGATGTTGTCGCCGAGCAGGCCAAACTGCTTGCCGCGGACGCGGTCATCCTGCAGTTCCCGCTGTGGTGGTATGGCGTGCCCGCGATCCTGAAGGGCTGGATCGAACGCGTCTATGCTTTTGGTTTCGCTTATGGCTACCAGAACGGCACCAACGAGTTTCGCTTCGGGGACGGCATCCTGAAGGGTAAGCGCGCGCTGGTAAATGTTCAGGCCGGTGGACCTGTGGCGGACTATGGCCCGCGCGGGATCAACGCACCGATTGAGCAGTTGCTCTTTCCGCTGACCCACGGCGCGCTCTTCTATCCGGGCATGGATGTGTTGCCCACGCACGCTGTCTACCGTGCCGGCCATGTCTCCACCGCCGAGGAGGTCGAGGCGATCAAGGCGGGCTGGCGCGCGCGACTCGCCGGGCTGTTCACCGACGCGCCAATCCCGTTCCGTGCGCAGAACGGAGGTGATTTCCCCGATCGCCACACCATGGCGGATGACGTCGCGCCGGGCCAGACCGGCATCGTCGCGCATGTCGCCGAAAGGGTTGTCGAGACGGCTGACGCGTGAGGCACGACGATCATGAAGCCTGCGCTGATTGCGCTGGCCGCGGGAGCATTTGCCATTGGCACGACCGAGTTCGTGATCATCGGCCTGGTTCCCGAGATCGCGCGCGATCTCGGGACAACGCTCCCGGCGGCCGGTCTCCTCGTTTCCGGCTATGCCCTCGCCGTGACCGTCGGTGCCCCCACGGTCACGGCGTTAGTCGGGCATCTGCCGCGCCGGCCGCTAGCGGTTGGATTGATGCTGCTGTTCACGCTCGGCAATCTCTTGAGCGGCTTCGCGTCCGGCTATGGCGGGATGCTGGCGGGACGCATCATCACTGGCGTAGCGCACGGCGTCTTTTTCTCCATCGGCGCCACGATCGCGATGTCGTTGGTGGAACGGTCACGCGGAGCACGTGCCGTCGCGCTGATGTTCGCCGGCCTCACCGTCGCCATGGTGGTTGGCGTTCCGTCAGGAACATTCATCGGCCAGCGACTTGGTTGGCGTGCGCCCTTTTTTTCCATCGCCGGGCTGGGCGCGCTGGCGGCGACGTTTCTGCACATTCTGCTGCCGCGCCAGATTGCCTTTGAACCGTCGGCGGGCTTGCTCTCACAGTTCAGGCTGTTGCAACAACCCAAGTTGCTCACGCTCTATGCCATCGCGGCGCTAGGATACGGCGGATCGTTCGCGGTCTTCACCTTTCTGTCGCCGCTCATGACCACAGTCACGCATGTGTCCGAGACGAGCGTGGGCCTGGCGCTGGCGGTATTCGGCGCCGCCGCAGTAGTGGGCAATCTGGTCGGCGGACAATTGGGGGACGCGCTCGGCACGCGGCGTGGTCTCGCCTTTGCGCTCATCGGCCTTCTATTGGCGCTTGCGGCGCTGCCTTACACTGCGCCGCACGCCGGCGTGATGTTCGTCAATATCTTCTTCTGGTCGGTCTGCTGCTTCTGCACCGGACCGATCGTACAGGCAGGCGTGATTGCTGTGGCGGAGAAAGAGGCACCCGATGCGGTCGCCACCGCTTCGGGGTTTAACATCGCCGCCTTCAATCTAGGCATTGCTGGCGCTTCGGCGGTGGGCGGAGTGATCCTCGCCGGGCCGGGCGTGATGGTGACGCCGTTTGCAGCCATCGCCGCCGTCGCGACCGCTCTCGCCATCACCCCGTTCGTTGGTGCTGGTCGGAATGGCTGAAAGCGCGCCTGCTCTTCTGCGTCGGCGTTACACTCTTCGGCCAGCTTCTCGTAAGGAAGGGGTTCCATGGCGGCTATCGAGACGGTTTCGGAACAGCGTTGCTTCGGCGGCGTGCAGGGCTTCTATTCGCATGTCTCGGAGGCCTGCGGCGGGCCCATGCGCTTTGCCGTTTACCTGCCTCCGGCAGCGGAGCAGGGTCCGGTGCCGGTGCTCTGGTACCTCGCGGGCCTCACCTGCACGGCCGAGACGTTCACGATCAAGGGCGGCGCCCAGCGGCTCGCCGCGGAGCTGGGGCTGGCCCTGGCGATGCCCGACACCAGCCCCCGCGACACGGGGCTTCCCGGTGCCACGGGCGACTGGGAGTTCGGCGAGGGCGCGGGCTTCTACCTGGATGCCACCGAGGCGCCGTGGGACACGCGATTCCGCATGTACAGCTACGTGGTGGACGAACTGCCGCGCGTGCTCGCGGGGCGGTTTCCGCTCGACATGGGGCGGCAGGGTATCGTCGGCCATTCGATGGGTGGACACGGTGCGCTGACGATTGCCCTGCGCAACCCGGGACGTTTCCGTTCCGTGTCGGCCTTCGCACCCATCGTGGCGCCGTCTCGCGTGCCGTGGGGCGAGAAGGCCTTCTCGCGTTACCTCGGCGACGACCGCAAGGCCTGGGAGCGCCACGACGCGACCGCCCTCGTGCGCGCTGGCGCGCGTTTCGACGGCACCATCCTCATCGACCAGGGTGAAGCCGACGATTTCCTCGTGAAGCAGCTGCAGCCGCAACGCTTCGAGGCGGCATGCGAAGACGCGGGCCAGCCGCTCGACCTGCGCATGCGCCCGGGTTACGACCATAGCTACTACTTCATCCAGACCTTCGTGGAAGACCATCTTCGCCACCACGCGAAAGCGCTCGCCGCATGAGTGAACCGATCCGCATGCGCACCGCGCGCACGGTGATCCGCCTGCTCGACATGGACGAAGCGGAACTCCTCCTGCGTTACCGGACGGAGAATCGCGAACACCTTGCGCCGTGGGAGCCGATGCGCACCGCGTCGCATTACTCGCTGGAAGGTTGCAGGCAGGCGATCGAGGCAGGCCTCGAAGCCGCGCGCGCCGACCGGGGCTACCCGTTCGCGGTGCTGACGCCCGACGCCGCCGAGATGATCGGCAGCTTCACCTTCGCCAACGTGGTGCGCGGTGTGTTCCAGGCCTGCCACCTCGGCTATGGCATCGGTGCGCGGTACGAAGGCAAGGGCCTCATGTGCGAAGTCCTCGAGACGGCGGTGCGCTATGCCTTCGGTCCGCTGGATTTCCACCGGGTGATGGCCAACTACATGCCGCGCAACGAACGCAGCGGACGCCTTCTCGAGCGCCTGGGCTTCGAGAAGGAGGGTTACGCGAAGCGTTACCTGAAGATCGACGGCTTATGGGAGGACCACGTCCTCACCGCGAAGATCAGAACGCAGGGCTGAGCGGTGACGGCTCCGATTCGGCTGCCTTGCGGGCGGTGAACATGGCGTGCCATGCGCCGCGCTCTTCCCATGCGAGGAAGAGGTAGACCGCCAGCAACGGCAGGTGCGGGCCGAGCGTCTTGCCCTCGGTGACGAAGTGGTAGCCGAAGATGACGACGATGGGGGCCGCGAGCAGCAGCAGCGCGAGAGGTACGAGCCGTGCCGCCAGCAACGCCACGCCGGCGTAGACGAAGAGCACGCCCAGCAGGGGCTCGACGAAGCCGCTGGCCTCCAGACCTGCCATGAAGGCCCGACCGGCCGCGGTATGCGGCGCGGGCGGCTGCCAGAAGGCGAAGATGTGGTTCAGGCCGGAAAAGGTGAAGACCGCGCCGAAGGCGGTGCGCAGCACGGCGACGGTGTAGCGGTGGAGTCGGGACATGCGGGTTGCTACCTGGGTTGGTTGGCCTGCCAACCCCGCATGATCCGGATTACCGCATGGGCGAACCATCGCCCATGCGGCTAGGCCATGGGGCCTTAGGCCTTGTTCGTCGCGGGGCCGCGACGCTGGCGCCGGCGCTTGTGGCTGCCGGTGCTCTCGCCGGTGCCGGCGGCCGAATGACCGTGCGGACGATGCGACGGCGGACGGCCGCCACCGCTGCTTCCCTGACGCGCACCGTTGCCGCCGGGACGACCCTGCCCACCGCCCTGCTGCGAACGCGGCTGGCGTTGCTGCTGCTTCGGACGCGGCGCGCCGGCGTCGAGGCGCAGAGGGGTGCTGGGCTCGTAGCCTTCCATGTTGCGGATCGAGAGGTCGGTCTTGAGCAGGCGGCCGATGTCGCGCAGCAGGCCCGACTCGTCGTGGCTCACCAGCGAGATGGCCTGGCCCTCGGCGCCCGCGCGGCCGGTGCGGCCGATACGGTGCACGTAATCTTCCGCGACCATCGGCAGGTCGAAGTTGATCACGACCGGCAGCTGGTCGATGTCGATGCCGCGCGCGGCGATATCCGTCGCGACCAGTACGGTGACCCGGCCGGTCTTGAAGTCGGAAAGCGCGCGCGTGCGGGCGTTCTGGCTCTTGTTGCCGTGGATGGCGGCGGCACGGATGCCGGCCTGCTCCAGGTGGCGAACGAGCTTGTCTGCACCGTGCTTCGTGCGGCCGAACACCAGCGTCTGGCGGCGGCTGTCCTGGGCGAGGATGTGCAGCAGCAGGTCGCGCTTGTTCGCGGCGTCGACCGGATGCACCACGTGCGTGACGGTGTTGGCCACGGTGTTCGCCGGCGTGGTCGAAACCTCGCGCGGATCGCGCATGAACTGCTGGGCCAGCGCCTTGATCTCCGGCGCGAAGGTAGCCGAGAACAGCAGCGTCTGACGCTGGCGCGGCACCGCGGCGAGGATGCGCTTGAGCGCCGGCAGGAAGCCCATGTCGAGCATGCGGTCGGCTTCGTCGAGCACGAGCACGTCCACCTTCGACAGGTCCACCGAGCGCTGCTGCATGTGGTCGATCAGGCGGCCGGGCGTGGCCACCACGATGTCGACGCCGCGGCGCAGGGCCTGCAACTGGTTGCCCATGCCGACACCGCCGAAGATCACGGTGCTGGAAAGGCGCACGTACTTGCCGTAGTCGCGCAGGTTTTCCTGCACCTGGGCGGCGAGTTCGCGGGTGGGCGTGAGGATGAGGGCGCGGATGGGACGGCGGCCTTCGGTGCGTTCCTCGCGGGCGAGGCGATGGAGCAGCGGAAGCGCGAAGGCGGCGGTCTTGCCGGTACCGGTCTGCGCGGCGGCCATCAGGTCGTGGCCGGCAAGCACCTCGGGAATGGCGGTTGCCTGGATGGGCGTGGGCTTCTCATAGCCGGCCTCGGACAACGCGCGCAGCAACGCGGGCGCAAGGCCCAGCGAATCGAAAGACATGGAAAAACTCCTGCGTGACCCGAGCGTTCCCTGGAACCGCGCTGCGAGTTATGGATTCGGCGGCCGCGAGCCATGACGAAGACAGCAGGCTGGCCGGTGTCGCGCGCGCTTCCGGGGGTGGGGGAACGGGCGGGAAAATCTCCACGCCGAGGGTCCGCAAGGGAGTCGGAGCGCAAGCACGACCGGCCAAGTATACCTTATTGCGCCGCACAATGTCTGGCTCTATGTGGGAGCCGCTTCAGCGGCGATGGGGGGGCGCGGCCAACCGGCCCGCTGCCGCGGGATCGCCGGCATAGCCGGCTCCCACATCACGGGCGGCGGGAAGCCGTCATCAGCCAGCTGTTGTACGGCGTGCGGCCGAACAGGGGCTCGAACGCCACGCGGATGCCGCGGGGCTCCAGCACCTCGCGAATGTCGTCTTCGGTCGGGAAATACTGCGCCCCGCCGGGAATCCAGCCGACCGCCTTGATGAATTTCTCTTCCCACACCGTGGCCCGATAGCGCCACGAGCCGTCGCGAATGACATTGCGCAGGATCAGCACGCCGTCGTCGGCGAGGTGCTCCACGGCGAAGGCGAGCAGTTCGGACTGCCGCTCGCGGGGAAGGTAATGCAGCACGTCGAGCATCGCGACGTGGCCGCGCACCGGCTGCGGCGTGGCGCCATCCGCCTCGCGCAGCGCGATCTCGTCGCCGAGTCCCGCGCGTTCCGCCGCATCGCGGCCCATGGCGATCTTCCGGCCGTCGTGATCGAGGCCCAGGTAGCCGTCGAGCGCGTTGTACGCATGCAGGTAGTGGCCCAGCAGGCCCAGCCCGCACCCGATGTCGAGCAGGGGCAGGCGCCGGCCCTTGATGGCGCGGGCGGTCGCGGCGTAAACGGGATCGGTGGCCAGCTTGCCGTGGATATAGATCCGATCGCCGGGCCGGCGAAACCGGGCGGCGATGCGTCGCCGGGTGCGGCTGTCGGGAATCATGCGGAGCTCCGTCCGTCGGGAGGGCCGGGGCGGCTTGCACCCCGGCCGGGATGCTAGCGCTGCGGCTGCGGTCTTGCACTGTCCTTGTTGACGTAGGCGTCGTATTCGCTCTTGTCCACCTTGCCGTCGTGGTTCTTGTCGGCTTCGGGGAAATGCGCCCGCAAGGTCTTCAGGGCGTCCACATCCTTCGGTACGTCGCCGCGCTTGATGTAGCCCTTGTTGTCCTTGTCGAGGTCGGAAAAAGCGGGGGCGCTGCTGCTCCCGGACTGGTCCTGCGGCGGTGCGCCGTGGGCAAAAGCTGCACCTGCGGAAAGGCTGGCAACCAGTGCGAGTGAAACGATCGATCGCGAGTACGTCATCGAGTCCTCCGTCAGTCGTGAGATGGCCAGTGTAACGAGGCCTTGTCGTGGCGCCGTGAGGCGCACGTTCGATATTAGCGCTGTGCTAGCCTCGGCGCCGCCCGATCGATGAGGAAATTCTCATGCCGCTTCCCGCCGCGCTGCGCGAACTCGACCATACGCAGCGGCATACCGTCCTCGCGAGCTTCCTCGGCTGGACGCTCGACGCCTTCGATTATTTCCTGCTCACCTTCGTGATCCTTGCGGTAGCGCACGAATTCGGCGTGCCGAAGCAGGAGGTCACCTACGGCCTGTTCCTGACACTGGCGGCCCGTCCGATCGGCGCCCTCGTGTTCGGGCGGCTGGCGGATCGTTACGGTCGCCGCCCGGTGCTGATGGTCGACATCGTCCTTTTCTCCGTGCTGGAACTCGCGTGCGCGTTCGCGCCCAGTCTCGGCGTGCTGCTCGGCCTGCGCTTCCTGTTCGGTATCGCCATGGGCGGCGAGTGGGGCATCGGTGCGTCGCTTGCGATGGAGTCGATACCCGCCAGGTCCCGCGGCTTCGTGTCCGGCCTGCTGCAAAGCGGCTACCCGTGCGGCTTTTTCCTCGCGGCGCTGGTGAACTGGCTGCTGGTGGACGCGATCGGATGGCGCGGCCTGTTCGTGGTCGGCGCGCTGCCGGCGTTGCTGGTGTTGTACATCCGCCGCAAGGTGCCCGAATCGCCGGTGTGGGAAGGGCGCCGCCACCATGCGCGCGAGAGCGTCTTCGTCTCCATGCGCGGGTACTGGAAGCTCTTCGTGTACCTCATGCTGCTCATGGCGGCTTTCAACATGTTCAGCCATGGCTCGCAGGACATGTATCCCACTTTCATCCAGGCCCAGCTGAAGATTCCGGCGGGGTCGGGCACGGCGTTCTTGCTCACGGCGCTGCTCAACCTCGGGGCGCTGGCCGGCGGGCTGACGTTCGGGTCGCTGTCGGAGAAGATCGGGCGTCGCAAGGCGATCATCATCGCCGCGCTCCTGGCCATCCCCGTGATCCCGTTGTGGACCTATGGCGGCTCGTTGCTGCTGCTCGGCCTGGGCGCCTTCCTCATCCAGGTGATGGTGCAGGGCGCCTGGGGCGTGGTGCCCACCCACCTCAACGAGCTTGCGCCCGACGCGGTGCGCGGCACGCTGCCCGGCTTCGCCTACCAGATGGGCAACCTGCTGGCGGCCATCACGGCCACCGCGCAGACCTGGCTCGCGGAGCGGCGCGGCGGCGACTTCGCCTTCGCCATGTCCACCTGGATCGCTGGCGTGGCGATCCTGCTGGCCCTCCTGACCTGGCTTGGGCCGGAGGCCCGCGGGGTCGGATTCGGGCGCGACCGCACGCCGGGTGACGGCGGGGCCGGCCGCGGCTAAAATCCTCCGTTTTCCTTCGGTAGAAACCAACATGCAGGCTGGCAAGGGCAAGGTCGTCTCGTTCCATTACTCCCTCACCGCGGACGGCGAGAAGGTCGAAAGCTCGCTGGACGGCGGCGAGCCGCTGTGGATCCTGCTCGGCCACGGCCAGCTGATTCCGGGCCTGGAAGCCGGCCTCGAGGGCAAGTCCGTCGGTGATGTCTTCGACGTCGAGATCGCGCCGGAGCAGGGCTACGGCCTGCGCCAGGAAGGCATGACCCAGCGCGTGCCGAAGAAGTATTTCCCGCAGCAGGGCAAGGGCCTGAAGGCCGGCGACACCACCGTCCTCTCGCTGAAGGAGGGTGGCAGCCGTGTCGTGGTGGTGCAGAAGGTGGGTTCCAGCGTGGTCGACATCGACCTCAACCATCCGATGTCCGGCAAGACCTTGAACTTCCACATCGACGTGCAGAGCGTGCGCGACGCGTCGGAAGAAGAGATCAGCCACGGCCATGCCCACCCCAACGGCGACGGCGCGCACTAAGAAACGCCTGAAAGAAAAGGGGTCAGAGTCTGTCTCTTATACACATCT